>PUOG01000155.1 GCA_003552745.1 Spirochaetaceae bacterium | reverse complement strand
GCACCGTACGCGGTCGTGATCCCCGCGGTATCGAACAGGTCTTTGGCTCCCCACGGTATTCCGTGAAGCGGGCCACGCCTCACCCCGTCTGCAAGCTCACGATCCATGCGACGTGCCTGCTCGAGCGCCCGATCGGCACACAGTGTGACCACGCACTCGAGCGCCGGCCCATACCTCCTCAAGCGCGAGATCGAAAGCTCGGTCAATTCGACACTCGTCACCGTGCCGGAATCGAGGAGCGCGCGCAACTGCACGAGAGTAGCGAACTCCGGATCGGGCGCTGCGGGCAACTCGTCGGCTGCCGAATTGGACCCCGGTCGCAGACGTTCGGCTCCGGGATCCTCCGCCGGCGGAGGCGGCACGACCGACAGAGTTACCGCAGGAGTTGTCTCGCGAGGAGTTAGCTGCTTACGGCGCGCTGCACCCACCCGCCGGAATTCAGCGAGCATGCGTAGAGCCTGAGCCGCCTTTCGCGCAGACAGCTTCACTCCGAGTAGCGGCGCCGCTGCCCGCAGCTTCGACGCACGTATACCTCTGCGATCGAACCGGCGATACACGCCTCCGTACCCTCCCGGTGCCCGGATGCGCCCGGCCCCGCTTCGCAACGTACCCAATACTACTCCTCTATCTCCACGATTTCCACACGCCGATTGAGCTGTTGCTCGTCCGGGTCGCGGGTGAGCGGTTTCGACGCGCCGAGTGCCCGTATCTCTACGAAGCGCTCTGCGTCGATACCCTCGCTCAGGAGAAAGTCTCGCACCGTCTCCGCCCGACGACGGGACAGCGCGCGCCGTCCCTCGGTGCTTCCGGCTATCGCCGTGTGCCCGTCGAGGCGAACAGTCAGATCGTGTTGTGAAAGGCGTTCCGCAACGGAAACGAGCTTCACCCGCTCGGCAGCCCTCAGATTGGCGCTCTCCGGGCTGAAGCGAACGGTGTGGACTTCCGGCGCAATCGCCGGTTCGTCGTCGGGGTCTATCTCAGGGTCTAACTCGGCTGCAACCTCCGGCTCTTCCTCGGGGTCGATTTCGGCGACCGCTTCCGGCTCGGGATCGGAGATGTCGTCGGGGTCGACCGGCTCGTCCGGTCTATCCGGCTCCGCGGCGTCGACTTCGGGCTCCGGTGTAACCGGTTCCCCCGGCTCTTCCTGCTCAACGGCCACCTCAGCGGGCGGTTCGTCGACAGGACCGAATGTCGTTCGAAGCATCCAGAAAACGGAGCCAAGCGCAAGAAGTGCGAGTAGGGCGAGCGCCGCGAGCAGCGAACGGGAGGGACCGAGAAGGTGCCCGACAGGCACCATCCTCTCAATGAAAAGCTTGCCCTCAACGTACAGACGTACCCGCATTCGACCGCCCGGTAGAATGCGGGAGGTGAGATCCATCGGTAAGCGTCGCTGCGGGTCGGCGGGTAGATCGCGTATATCGATCGTCTGAAGCGGAGTCCTTCGACCACGTCGCTCGACGAAGAGTTTGATGAGCGCCCGGTGTTGTCCCGGCTCCATGGTCGTAATGTAGAGGCGCCCGCGGGCGTCACGCCGGGCAGGGACGATCTCGACATATCGACGATGTTCGATTTCTACCTGAATCGATGTGGGCATATTCCCCCGCGCTCACTATATCACCCCGGCACGCATTGAGCGAGACGTCAGCGGCCTGCGGATCTCATATGCGTCCGGTCACCCCTCGATAGGGTCGAGCGACAGGTGCCGATCGCGAGCAGGTGCGGCTCACCATAACACCCTCGGCGCCATAACGCACGGCGTCGTAGCTTGCGTGCGAGCGCGGCGTAGTGCGCGTGCCGGTCGTGGAGGTGATGCAGATACTCCTCCGTCCGGCCGATCGCGTCAGCAAGCTCTGTCACAGTCAGCGCTTCAGAGCGCGGTTCAACCACTTCGATGTGTCTCCATTCCACGCCGAACGATCGCAACCGCAACAGCTCGCGCACCACTACACCGTAGGTGAACGGGCTCCGATGCCATAGACCGACCGCGCGGTCGACCTCCGCCTTTACCTCGTGGAGTACCGCACACGGACAATCGGCGCAACGCAGCGGCTCCCAGACAACCAGAAGGCGCGGTTCAAGTGCGGCAATGCGTGCGAGAATCAGATCGAAGTGCGGGAGATGGTGAAGCGCGGAGGCGATCACACACGCATCGATGTCGTCCGGCGCTCCCGCTCCGTTCGAGGACGATTCCAGCCAACGTTGGAGATCCGAATGGACAAACCGGAGATCGTGAACACCGGCGAAGCGCTCGAATGACGGCGGCGTCTCCCGATCCACGGCGGTTACCGCTTCTATGTGCACACCGGCACGGAGCAGCCTGCCGGTTGCCAATCCATCACCGCACGCCGCATCGAGGAGATGACTTACTCGCAAGCCGTCGAGCGTTTCGGCGAGCGATTGCTGAAGCGTGAGCGGTCGATTCACCGGTTCACTCTCACCCCTTCGGCGCAGCCGCCTCATCGGCGCGCTTTCGGTACGATTGCGTTGGCGCTGCTCCATCGGTCGGCGGACGACACCCGTGCTGCGTCGTCCCGTCCTCACAGGGAGGCGGGTCGTCGGCCGGTTCGATGAGCGACTCATGCGGCAGCTCTTCGAGCATGCGGCGGAGAATCGGCACGCAGTCGTCAGGAAGCTTCCCGCTGAGTGACCGTTTCCATTGGCGAGCTCCCGGAAGACCGGCGAAGAGGCCGAGCATATGCCGGACGATCTTGCGCCCCGGGGTGCCGGCACGGTGCCGGCGCTCGAGATACGGGATCATCCGCTCGATGACCTCCGCGCGACAGCTGCATGTCTCGCGAGCCCCATAACTCCCGGCGATACCACGCTCGGTTAGGAAGCTATCCGCAGCGGAGAAGATCCACGGCGTGTCGTACGCCGCACGGCCGATCATGACCGCGTCTACCCTTTGAAGGTGCTCGTCGGCGTCGTTCAACGACACAACATGACCGTTGATCTCGACATCGAGCTCGGGAAAATCGCGCTTGAGACGATAGACGTCGTCGTAGCGCAACGGCGGGATGTTCCGGTTTTCCTTCGGACTGAGCCCCTCCAGCCACGCTATACGTGCGTGTACCGTAAAGCGTGCCGGTCCCGCCTCCCGCACGACCGAGACAAAACGCACCAGATCTTCATAACGGTCAAGCGTATCGACTCCGATACGGTGCTTGACCGTGACCGGTTTGGCGGTATTCGCCCTCATTGCTTCGACCATGCGTGCGACGTGCTCGCGGCGCAGCATGAGGCATGCGCCGAGGCCTCGCTCCTGAACCCGGTCGGAGGGGCATCCGACGTTGAGATTGACTTCGTCGTACGGCCACGGTTCGGCGGCCGCAACCGCCTTCGCCGCCTCATCGATATCGCTGCCACCGACCTGGAGCGCGAGCGGAGACTCGCACCGGTCGAAGTCGAGTAGCCATCGCCGGTCACCGTGTACGATCGCTGCGGTGGAGACCATCTCGGTATAGAGATAGCTGCACCCGGTAATACCGCGCACGAAATAGCGAAAATGTCGGTCGGTGCAGTCCATCATCGGCGCGATCGAAAGCGCCGGTCGGACGAAAGGGGTGCCCACATTCATAACGAACGATCACCGTGGCGACATGCGTGTCGCAAACACGAGAATCTCGAGATCGTGTATAGCACATGAAGCGTCGGTATTCCAACGGACGTGGGCGAAACGTGTCACCCGTCCTCTGCGACCGCATCGATCAACGCTTCGGTAAGGTCGACGATGCGCGCCATACGCGGATAGTCGAGACGGTCGGCGGTGTCGCCGATGTCGTGATAGTCCTCGTGCAGACCGGTGAAGAGCGAAACGAACGGAATGCCTTCCTGGTGAAACGGAAAGTGGTCGCTATTGGGACGTACCACACCGGCGCGATGCTCGACATCGATCCCGATCGATCGCGCCAGCTCGTCGACGAGCTCGGAGAACGGCTCGGAATCGTCGGAGGAATAGAGACGCAGCGGCTCCTCCGGGTTTCTACCGATCATGTCGAGATTGACCATGAGAAGCGGCTCGAAACCGGCGAAACGCTCCGATTCGGCGAACGCCCGCGATCCGAGGAGCCCGACCTCCTCCGCGGTAAACGTGACGAAAAGAACGCTCACCGGAGGCGGCTCGTCGCGAGCGGAGAGGCGCGCGGCGAGCTCCAGAACCGCGGCGGTACCGGAAGCGTTATCGTCGGCACCGTGATATACCGCTTCCGCCTCCGCTCCGAACGAGCCGATATGATCGTGGTGCGCCCCGACCACGATAACCTGCTCGCGATCCATTCCGGGAACCAACGCGGCCATGTTCCGTGCCGCCACCGGTTGCGGCTCACCCGCAGCTCCGACGCTGAGCTCCACGTGAACCGACGATAGGTCGACGTCTTTCAGGGCGACGATATCGCTCGAATCCGAGACGGTAGCATCGTCGGCCGGGTCGAGAGCGCTCTGGACCGCGCCGATTTCGTACCCTGCCCGCGCGAAGATCCGTGTTCCCAGATCGTGGGAAATGTGCATGGTTAAGACTCCATCCACCGTCCGGATGCGTTCGAAGGGAGAAGATTCGGGATCGAGCGAAAAGAGATCGAACGGCCGCATCTCTTCGGGAAACTGCAGGTGTTGCGGTCCGGTCACCACGAGGAGTGCCTCGGCGCCCGCCTCTCGAACCACACGAGCCTTCCTGGCAAACGCAGCGTGCCGTGAGAGCTCGAGCGATCCGTAGGTCCCCACCGGCTCTTCGAGCCACGGCTCGTAGCGAAACGCGAGTGCGATCCGCCCGTCGAGCTCGTCACCGTCCACATCACTCCACCCTCGATCATCATCTTCGATCGCGTATCCGGCGAATGCGAGCGGTCCGGCGACCGTACCGTCGGCGGAGAACGGGAGGACTCGCGCGTCACGTCCGATCTCTGCCCGAAACGGTGGCCCCTCGCTTTCGGCATCCAGCCGGACGAGTAGCTCCGTTTCGGAGATATCAAAATCGTGACGGTAGATTGTCACCGGGTGCTCGTAGCGGTGATCGCTCCCGGGCAGCGTCTCGAGGCCGAGCGTCTCGAATCTCGTCTGGATGAAGCGCTCGGTGTCACGAATGCCGGGCGTCCCCGGGAACCTGCCTGCGCGGCTCGAGTCGGCGAGCCAGTAGACATCGAACTCGAGACGTTCGGCGGTGGCGTCCGCAGGTCGCTCGTGCGGGAATTCGTGCGGAGCCGATTGCGCCGCGCGTATCGGATCGTCGAGCGGCGGCAGGTCGACCGGGTCGGCCGGTCGACACGCAACGAGCAGCGTCAGGAGCGCAACAACACATAGCAGAACACGATTCATCCAACCCTCCGGACGCCCCTTCGTAGAGAATGCCGAAGTGAGACCGATACGTCCACCGCATCGCCACGAAAAGAAGTCTCCGTTCGCCGCTTTGTTCCATTGCGAACAACCGCGAACTGCGCGCAATATAGAGCAGGATGGAACTGCGGGTACCGGGATACGCCCGACCCGCGATTTGGACGCTCGGCAACTCCACCGGGCATCAGGGAGGATACCGAAGTATGCTGATCAGGAACGCGACGCTGGTGAACCTGTCCAAGGGCACGACGACTCCGAACTCTTACGTGCTGATCGACGGGCCGACCATAATCTCGGTCGGAACGGGCGCCGTGGGAAAACGGGGCGGGCACGGACGCCATGGCGGGGCAACCGCCGACACCGAGGAGATTATCGACGCCGACGGAGCGTACATCATCCCGGGAATGGTCAATCTCCACTGCCATACGGCCATGACCCCGTTTCGCGGCATCTTCGACAACCTCATCCCCGAGAACTGGTTTCGCGAGCACGTTCGAACGTTCGAGCACCGTATGACCGCGCAGGACGTTTACTGGGGTACGATGCTCGGCGCCCTGGAAATGCTGACAACCGGCGTGACATGCGTAGCCGATCACTATTTCCACATGGCGAACACCTTTCACGCCATCTCCAACGCCGGTATGCGGGCGAATCTCTCGGAGGCCGTCTTCGATGCAGGCGCCGGCGAGGATGCACGCGTCGATGAGGCAATGGCGTTCACCCGTGACTTTCACAATGTCGACCGCCGCATCACGATCTCGATCGGCCCACACTCGCCGCACCTGTGCTCGGACGAATTTCTCAAACGCATGGCATCGGAGGCGGATCGCCTCGGTGTGCGTACGCATGTCCATGTTTCACAGACACAGGAGCAGGTCGACCGCTCCCTTGCCGAGCGTGGCAAAACACCTGTCCAGGTCCTCAAAGACACCGGAGTGCTCCGCGGAGGATCGCTGCTCGCTCACGCCTACTACGCGACCGATGCCGACATGGAACTCATCGTCGAGTCCGGCGCCACGGTCGCCCACTGTCCAAAGAGCTATATGAAGTTCGGACGCATCAACGACTTTCTGCCGCGAGCGCTGAAGCATAGGGTCCAGGTGGCTCTCGGAACCGGCGGTGCGGTGTCGAACAATTCCCTGGGGCTCTTCGAAGTGGCCCGCATGGCCGCGTTCCTGGCGAAAGCGTCGACCGGCAATCCGGAGGAAGGCAAGGTCACCGAGATCCTCCCCCTTCTGACCGTCGGGGGACGGGCGCTCGGCCTGCCGGGATATGGAGAGGTTCGCCCCGGCGCCCCCGCCGATCTCGTTATCATCAACCGGAACACGCCCGGCATGCAGCCGGGCGCATCTGCTGCATCCGATCTTCTCTATTCGGTTTCGGAAAAGAGCGTCGACACCGTCATCGTTGACGGCAAGGTACAGGTCCGGCGTGGACGGCATCTTTCGGTCGACCACGAGATGGTCTATGCGAAGTGTCGGGAGATAATCGAACGAGTGACTCGCACTGAGTGAACGGTACCCTGGATCGAGCCGGTGATCGTGCGGAGCTGCGACCGTTCGATCGGCTCGCGGTTCGTCGGGACAAAAAAAGCCCGCCGCGTTGTCTCCGGTGCTCGCTCACGTTGCCCGCAGTGAATCGGATTTCGGCTCATGCCCCTGATTATCCACGCTTCGCGTGTAATACCGTAATCCGTTTCGGGGACTCCGACATCGGCACCGGTGCCGTGCGACGGGCTCCGGTTTTCTCCGTCAATACGGGAAAGAACGTACACCGATGCTCTTTCAAGCGCCTTTCGGCAACATTACGCGTCTGTAATGTTTGTACTATCCGTACTTCCCGTGCTTTTACCGCCCAATCCAAAAAACGGCCCCCCGGCGAAAGCCGGAGGGCCAGCGGCCGACCAAATCTCTTGGTGTAGTTGGGGGACGCCGTGTTACTCGGTCGTACCGCACGTTGGGGGGTAGATGCTAAACCGGAGTCGG
>PUOG01000168.1 GCA_003552745.1 Spirochaetaceae bacterium | reverse complement strand
GGCTCGGCACCCGGCGTTTGCTCGCCCGGCTCACCGGTTTCTCCCGATGTGTCCGCTTCGCCCTCCAGCTCGTCCCCGAGGTCGAAACTGAACTCTTCCTCTTCGGCGGCTGCGCCCGCTTCTTCGAGCTCGAGTCCCGCGAACAGCTCGTCATCCTCGTCCGATTCGTCGCCGGCTTCGCCGAGCTCGAACCCTTCGAGCGCCTCATCGAGCTCCTCCTCGTCACCCGGTTCGGATGGTTCGGACGGCTCGGCCTCCGCATCCTCATCCTCGAAGCCTTCGAGCCCTGCGAACGGGTCCTCCGCCGCTTCGTCGAAGGCGTCGGAGACATCCTGAATGTCCGCTTCCGGCTCGTCTTCGAAGGCGAACTCTTCGGCGAAATCGAGATCGTCGTCTTCGCCCTCGATACCGAACCCGGGCTCTTCGGTCTCGGGCTCGGCCTCGGCGCCGGGTGGCTCGTCTGGGCCTACCCCCTCGTCTACCGGTGGCTCGCCGGGCGCGGCCTCTTCCGGGGCTTCGGGCTCGGCTTCGGCCTCGGGCGGCTCGGTCGGCGCGGGCTCTTCCGGGGCCTCGGTTTCAGCCTCGGGTGGCTCAGCCTCCCCCAGGTCGCCTTCATCAAACTCGAACGGTTCAGCTTCGCCGAGCTCGGCCGCCTCAAACTCGTCCGGCTCGGCCTCGCCCAGCTCCCCTTCCTCGAAGTCAAACGGCTCTTCCGACTCCGGCTCTTCGCTCGGCGGTGCCTCGGCAGGCTGCGATTCCTCCGACGCCTCATCGAAATCGAAGTCTATGTCGGCGAATGGATCTTCTTCCCACGACTGGTCGGCCGCTTCAGCCTGATCGCCCTCGTCGCCGAGCAGCGCCGAGAGCTCGTCGATGCCCGCCCCGGCATCGTCGTCCGCCTCGCCGGCCTCTTCCCGGCCGCTATCCTGCGGCCTGAGGCCGCTATCCTGCGGCTCGTCTTCCGCGGATGCTTCATCGGCGGCGGTGAATGGCTGTGGCTCGCGCGGCTCCTCGATTGCCTCGCCGCGCGCCGATGCGATACTCGGCTCATCGCCGAGCTCCACGAGATGGCGGTTGAATTTCCGGATGGATTCGATGCTGGGCATGGCCGCTCGTCTACGATTGTCGGCCGATTCGGCCCGATCGTAACGAATTCTTCAACGAGTCGCACGACTCGCCGATTATATTAGCAGAATGCGTCTCGTTTCGGAAGCGATATTGCACAATCGAGAACCGCACGTTTCCGCCCGCCGCGCTCGCGGCGGCTGTACCTGCATCACATTCATGCTCGCGGTGGCTCTGCTCGCCGGGGCGGGCGCCGGGACGGCACATCCACAGCAGGAATCGGCACCGCTCGATACGGCCGTACACATCGAAGTGGAGACCCTGCGCGAGGCGAGCGCTCCGATGGTCGTCGGCGACCATCTTATTCTGAGTTACGACAGCGAACGGCCGATCCGCTACGTCGCGGCCGTCTTCGAGCACGACGACTTCGCTACCCGTCACCTCTTCAAGCGCAATCGACACGATGTCCTCTTTCTCGCCTACCGGCTGCCCGAGGACCTCGACGAGATCCGCTATCGCGTCGTGATCGACGGCGTGTGGACTACCGATCCGAACAACCCCGACTCCCGCCGCCTGGCGACCGACACCAACATCTCCTATGTTGATGTTACCGACCGCACGCGGCCGACGCCGGAGTATCCGCGCCGGCTCGACGACGGGCGCGTCGAATTCCTCTTTCGCGATGCGCCGGGACGCCGTGTCTACGTCGCCGGCAGCTTCTCGAACTGGGACCCGTACCGGCACCGCATGCGGGAGGTCGAACCGGGCATCTATCGTGCGCGCCTGTCGATTCGCGAGGGCGAGCACTTCTACCACTTCGTATCCGACGGCAGACGGCATACCGACCCGCTGAACCCTGGACCGTCCTACCGCCGTGACGGCGGCGAGGTCTCCCGCTTCGACGGTTGACGGGAATCCGCTCAGAAGTACGGCACGCCGTAGCGGCTCACGCGCGGGTTCCCGAAGCGCTCGATCGCCTCGTCGACGCCGACGAGGCCGCCGTTATCATCACCATCATCCACATAGAGCTCGAAATCGATCGCGTGAACCTGCCGCGCAAAGAGTTCGAAGCTCTCGCCGGCACCGGAGCCGGTGAAGTTCCGCGGGTCGTACGGTCGGAAGAGGCGGAGCACTTCGCCGGGGGCCCCGCTTTCGCTCTCCCAGCGGATAAGTGCCAGGTCGAAGTCGCCGCGAAAGAGCGCTTCGGCGTAGTCTCCGGCGCCGGCGCCGGAAGCCGGAGCTGCATCGAGCCCATGATCGGCGAGAGCGCCGGCGAGCGAATCGATCTTCGAAGCGAGCGCCGGCGCGGCGATAAGGCGAAGCGGCCCACCGGCGTCGGCTATCGGCGCCGCACCGGCTCGACCATCGACCGAGGCGGTATTGCCGATGCCTCGCACACGCTCGAAACCGTCGGTGGGCGGCTTGCGATCGAGCGCCGAGCGGGCGATCCGCAGAACGCCGCGGCGAAGTCCGGTGTCGGCGACCGCGGAGGTATTCGCAACGAGAATGTCGTACGCGGTGCCCGGCGACCGTACGGTCGCCTCCACCGCCGGGCGGCCGTATTCGGCGTCGGCGGCGCGGGAATGCGCGTGTGGGCCGGCGTCGGCTTCGGCGACGGCGATCTCGACGGTTATCTCGCCGTCACACTCGTACGGCACGACGGCCGACCCGGTGCGACGAAGCTCCGCCCGCACTCGGGCGCGCTCGTCCACCTCGTGCGGCGGAGAGAACGCCGGATGGGTAAGCCGCGTCGCGATTTCGCCGGAACGGGCGGTAAGAGTGACATCCCGCCCATCGACCCGCTCGAGGATGAGATGCTCGTCGTCGGCGTGAATCCCGACCCGTTCTGCCGGAGCGTGCCCGCGAGCGTAATCGGCGGCGCCGTCGATGAAATAAAGCCGGAACGCTTCCGGATGGGGGTCGCTCGGGTCGAGCAGGTCGAGGAGGTGCCCGGCCGCAGCCCGGGGAGTGGTCCGGCCGGCGGTCCCGGCGGAGGTATCCGCCCGACGGAGGACTACGCGGTCGGAATCGATCTCGTCGATGGCGAAAACGCCCCCACAGCGCGCAGCGTCGGGCGCGAGAAGCGGTGGGGCGAGCAGCGAATCGAGGGCGTAACCGGCTGCGGCACCGTCGGCGAACGCGAATCGGGCGTGCGGCGGGCGGCTTTCGTCGGGCTGGTGCGACCGGTCGCGCTGCGAATCGCAGGCGCCGATAACGCCGGCGAGCAACACCCCGGCAATACCGGCGCGGAACAGGCGGACACACAGTGTGCCCGACAGTAAACAACGAGCCCATCTTTGCATGCAACAGAGTACGGAGAGCATTTTGCGGTGACCGCCGGCGAGAGTGTAGCGCACTTGCCGGCGGCGGTCGAGTGTAACAGACGTGTAATGTAGCGAACGTCCAGCCATCTTTGACATTGCTTGACAGATGTTCGCTCGACCACCTAAGGTTTTCGAGTGACCTCGAATGCTGAGACCGGACGAAAACGACTTACCGTCAAAGAGCGTTACGCCGACTATGTGCCGGAGTTCCTGGAGCGGTCGAAACAGGCCGACCGGGTCTCCCATAATGAGGTTTTTCAGCCGGCGAACGAGCATACTCGCGCGCTCGTGAATCGAATCGTCGGCTCGCTGATGAAGCCCGGCAGCCGGCTGCTCGGCTTCGAGAACCTGAGAGAGCTCTATGAGCGCTCGCAGGCAGGCGAGAGCTGCCTGATCGTCATGGAGCACTACAGCAATTTCGACATTCCGTGTCTCTACTACCTGCTGATGCAGCACGGCGATGCGGGCCGGGAGATCGCCGACAGCATCGTAGCGATGGCCGCGGCGAAGCTCAACGAGGAGAGTCGCATCGTCAGGGCGTTTACCGAGAGCTTCACGCGCATCGTCATCTATCCCTCGCGCGCGCTGAAGGCGATCGTCGACCCTGCGAGGTTCGCGATAGAGCGCAAACGCAGCAACGAGATCAACATGTCGGCGCTTCGGGAGATGGTCCGCCGCAAGAAGCACGGACACATCATCCTCGTGTTTCCCACCGGAACACGTTATCGTGCCGACAATCCCGACAGCGCCCGCGGTCTTCCGGAGATCGACAGCTATCTGAAGCAGTTCGACCGCATCTGCCCGATCGGAATCGGCGGCAATCTCCTGTTGGTGAATCCATCCGGCGACATGAGCGAGGACTGGCCGAACGAGGATATCATGGTCTACAAGGCCGGCGAGCTGATAGATCCTCGCGAATTCCGTCTGATGTGCCGAGCCGAATGTCCCACCGACTGCGATCCGAAGCAATACACCGTCGACCGCCTCATGGACCGGCTCGCCGAGCTGCACGGCGAGGTGGAGGCGATTCGCGAGGAGCTCGGCGCCTGATCGCCGGCGTTCACATCAATCCTCGAAATAGCTGCGCTCGGTCCACCGTTCGATGTTTATCCGATATCGCCGACTGATTTCTTCGCCGTCCCACGCCTGCAGCAGCGAGGAGAGTGCACCGGCTTTGCCGGGAAGCTCGATGTGAACCACCGGAACACCATCTTCATCGAGGACTGCGAAGATGCGGCTCAACAGTTCGCGGGCGAGGCCCAGTCCACGAAACTCCGGTTCGACGTACAGCACGTTCACCGCGGCAACCGGCTGCGAACCGTCGCGGTGCACCGCCGCGCACACCGCCGCGATCCGCTCGCCGCCGGGCGTCGAAGCGGCGATCGTATGGAACTCCGAAGTGTCGGAGACCTGCTCGAGACGCTCCATGAGCTCACGCTCGGAGTCGCCGGAGAGGTACTCGAGCGCCTCCTCGCGCGCATCGTGAGCGTATTCACGCACCTCCTCGGCCGAAAGCGCATCGCGCTCGAAGGTGAAGTCGGCGAGAATAAGGTTGTCGGTTTCGGTTTCCAGGTCGAGGGGAATCCGGTCCAGTCCCCACCGCTCGCGCAGCGTATTGTACCACTCGAAGACCTCCCGGCGCATCTCGCGTTCCTTGAAGCGGAACCACAGCCGTTCGACCTCCGGGTGCTGTTTCAGTACGTCCTTGAAACCACGGAACACCCCTTTGCCGGATGCGAGTATCGCCCGCAACTCCTCGCGGACGATCGGATTGCGCAGATCGACTACGAAGCGTTCCATGAGGTTGAATCCGTCCACACTCCGCCACCGCGGGATCGGCTCGTACTCACCGGCCGAATCGCTATCCTCTCGCTTCATGACATGGCCGCTCTCGAGGTCCACGACGAACTCATGTTCCTGGTTTTCCATTCCGAAGATGATCTGATCGATGATCTCCGGTGTCAGCTCGAACGCCATGATTGATACCCTTCCAGTCGTGCCTCCACGTGCGACCGAAGCACGCCGACCGGCACCGCCTCCGTCTCGCCGTTGCGGCGATCGAAGAGCTCCACCGTGCCGTCGGATGCGGTAGCCACCGAAACGATGATGCGAAACGGTATTCCCAAAAGCAGGAAGTCCTTGAACTTCGTGCCGATCGACTCGTAACGATCGTCGTAGAGCGCTTCATCGCCGAAATCGAGTGCAATCGCCTCGGCGGCATCCTTCACCGCGAAGCTCTTTCCGATACTCATAATGTACACATGGAACGGTGCGACCGACACCGGCCAGATGATCCCGTGTTCGTCGTGATTGGCTTCGACGATCGCGGAGATCAGGCGGCCCATGCCAATGCCGTAGCTGCCCATGTACGGATGGATGGGTCGTCCGTGCTCGTCGTTCACCACCAGCTCCATCGGCTCACTGAACACGGTGCCGAGGCGGAAGATGTTTCCCAGCTCGATTGCTCGGCGTTCGACCAGCGGCCCGCCGCAGTGTATGCACTCGGCGTCGGGGTCGGCCCGCGCGATGTCGCCGACTACGTCGGCATCGAAGTCGCGGCCGAAGTTCACGTCGGCGTAGTGGGCGCCGTCCATGTTCGCTCCGTAGACGAGATTGGTTGTGTCGGCGGCGAGGCGGTCCACCACCACGACCGCCTCCCCGTCGAGATTGAGCGGACTCACGAAACCGGGACAGAGCCCCCGTTCGGTCAGCTCCTCGGGGCGGGCCCGGCGAAGCATCGACGTTCCGATAACGCGGGCGAGCTTCTCTACCGAGACATCGTAGTCGGCGCGAACGACGGCCATGATCAGGTCGCCGTCGCTGGAAAACACCATCGTCTTCGCCAGTGCGCTGCGCGGTAACCCAAGGTGCTCGGCAAGGCGCGCCATATTGTCACATCCCGGCGTGTAAATCTTCTTCATCTCGCGCGGGCGGCCGGACCGGGTAAGACGCTTATTGTTGACGCCGACGGCGACCTCGCGGTTCGCAGCGTACCCGCACTTGTCACAGACGATCACATAGTCATCGCCGACACTCGAAGGGGCGAGGAACTCGAACGACTTCTCCCCTCCCATGTAGCCGACCCCGGCTTCGGCGGCGATCACATCCAACCCGCACCGTTCGAAGATCCGCTGGTAGGCCCGGAATACCTTCGGGAAGAAGTTGTTCAGGTCGCTGAACGAACGGTGAAAGGAGTAACCGTCCTTCATGATGAACTCGCGGCTTCTGATCAATCCGTTGCGCGTACGCTCCTCGTTGCGGTACTTCTCCTGGAACTGGTAGAGGAACAGCGGCAGGTCGCGGTAGCTGTGAATGCCGCTGCGCACCATCTCCACCATCGCCTCCTCGTGGGTGGTGGCGAGGACGAGATCGCGCCCGAGCCGGTCCTTGAACGTTACCATGTCGCTGTCGAGAAGGTGATGTCGGCCGCTGCGCCGCCAGATTTCGATAGGATTGACCACCGGAGCAAGCGCTTCCTGACCACCGAGGGCGTTCATCTCCGTCCGGATTATCGCTTCGAGGCGTTGCAGCACACGGAGGCCGAGCGGCATGAACGAGAAGAGGCCGCGCCCGAGATTGCGGACGTACCCCCCGCGATACAGGAGGCGGTATCCGGGCGAGGTGATGCCTTTCGGCACCGCACGTAAGGTCTTCGGAAAAAGCCGGCTGTAGCGCACATACTCAGTATGGAGCCATCATCTCTGTCGTCAAGTACTCCCGGTGTTCCGCCGGCGGCGTTACCGACAGTTGCACGAGCATACGCCGGGTGCCTATACTCGCGAACAGGAAACCTTTTTCAGAACAGGAGAGCGGTATGAGCTTTATAGAGAGCGTAGAGGCACGCGAGATACTCGATTCGCGCGGAAATCCGACCATAGAGGTCGATGTTCTGCTCGAGGACGGCTCGCTCGGACGGGCGGCGGTGCCGTCG
>PUOG01000067.1 GCA_003552745.1 Spirochaetaceae bacterium | reverse complement strand
CGACCGGCGCTTCGAAAACGGAGGGACCGAATGACGAAGGTTTGCGTCCTGACCGGCTACGGGGTGAACGCCGACCGCGAGCTCGTACAGGCGTTCGTCGATGCCGGCGCCGAAGTCGAACGGGTGCATCTGCGGAGCGTGCTCGATTCGCCGGGAAAGCTTAGGGAGTATCGGATCATCGCGTTCCCCGGCGGCTTCAGCTTCGGAGACCACCTCGGCTCCGGTCTCGCGCTCGCCGGGATCGTCCGATCGCATCTGCTCGATCCGCTGCGCGAATTCGTCGCCGGCGGCGGACTGGTCATCGGTATCTGCAACGGGTTTCAGGTCCTCGTAAAGAGCGGACTGCTTCCCGGCGGGGAGGAGAACGCGAAGCCGAACGCATCGCTCGTCTACAATCGCTCGGGACACTTCATCGATAGATGGGTCTCGGTGCGAAGCGGTCCTGCCGCAGCCTCATCGCCGTGGCTCGCCGGCGTAGACACGCTGCTGCTGCCGATACGCCACGGCGAGGGTCGCTTCGTGCACGACGGCGAGGAAGCTCGCCGGGCGACCGCCGCCCGCATCGCACTGCTCTACGACGAGAACCCCAACGGTTCGGACGACGACATCGCCGGCGTTGTCGATCCTACCGGCCGCATCCTGGGGCTGATGCCGCACCCGGAGGCCGCGGTGCGACCGCACCTCTTTCCGGATTGGCGCCGCCGCCGTCCGGCCGAACCGCTACCGGCTGTGCGACTGTTCGAGAACGGAGTCGCCGCCGCGCGGGACGGGAAATAGCAGGCGGGGGGCGGGCGACCGTCCGCACTATGCTGCTACGAACCCGCTCCAGTTGCGCATGAATTCGATGAACGTCGGAGACACCCCTTCCGCCGCGAGCCAGTCGACGCTATACGGCGGACGTTCGATGGTTCGCTGTTCGGCCAGCCGTTTCGGCCAGTCGGCATGTCCGATGCCGGCCCGTGCTACCGCCACCGCGTCGGCACCGTTTGCAAGCACCCGCTCGACTTCCTCGCCGACGAATACCCCGCCGCAGGCGAACAGTCGCACTCGCGGCGAAAGCCGCTCTCTCGCTTGCGGGATGAAGACGGCCCCGTCGTTTGCAGGGAGCTCACCGGTACTGCGGTCGCCGGCGCCGGCGGCGCTCTTCAGCGAAAGGTGGACGAAATCGGCCCCGGCATCTTCGACCCACGGCAGAATCTCGAGTGTCTCCTCCGGTGACTGCCCGGCATGCGGGCGAGGAACCCCCGGCGAGAGGCGGACACCGACGATAAAGTCATCGCTCGTTCGCGCCCGGCACGCCTTGAGGATCTCGTCGAGGAATCGATAACGGTTCTCGAGGCTTCCGCCGTACTCGTCGTCGCGAACGTTGAGCTCCTTGCTGAGAAACTGGGTGATGAGAAAGGTATGCGCACCGTGTATCTCCACCCCGTCGAGGCCCGCGCGCTCGCACCGCTCCGCCGCAGCGGCGAATGCATCTATACACTCGCGGACCTCCTCATGGCTCATCGCGCGCGCCGGCTCGAATCCTTCGATATCCAGATTGACAGCGCTCGCGCTGACCGGCTGTCCGCCGGTGAGACGGCTCGGGCTGCGGTATCCTCCGTGAAATATCTGGCAGAGCGAAAGCGCGCCCGCACTTCGAAGCCTGTCGGCAAGGCGGGCAAGCCCGGGTACGTGCCGATCGTCGTACACACCGAGCTCACCGTCCCACGTACGTCCGTTCGCAAGGACATTGGCCGCACACGTTGTGACCACTCCGAAGCCGCCTTCGGCTCGCAGTTCCAGCCAGCGAAACTCCTGATCGCTGAGCTCTCCGTTGTCGAGGCTCTGTTTGTTCGTGATCGCCGCGAGGACGGTCCGGTTTTTTACACTCCGCCCGCGGATATCCCATGAGGTGAATGCATCTGTAGTCATGTTGTTACTCGTTCGCCGTTCTTCGGGAAGCGTACCGTAACCCGAGCCCCGCCCGAATGGCAATCGTCGACGTCCGTTCGGGAGATCGATCCGCGAAGCTGTTCGACGAGCGCGTCCACGATTGCGGTTCCCCTTCCATTGCGGCGCCGTTTTCCACCGCCCGGCGGCTCGCGACCGCGAGTCCCGGCCTGCCCGGAGCTCTCGGCCCGTGCGACCGTATCGGGGGCGCCGAAGCCCCTACCGGCATCACACACCGAGAGCTCGAGCTGCCCTTCGTCTTTATCGCCAAGCGATATGCGTATCTCCCGGTTGCGGTCTCCCGCGACGTGCTTCACAGCGTTCGTTACGAGCTCGGTCACGATGAGCCCGCACGAAATAGCCTTCGATCCGGGCAGCTCGATGTCAGCCGAGACATCGAGGCACAACGGGGCTGTCGTCACACCGGATCGCAAGCCGTCCACTATCTTCCGCAGGTAGCGATCCATCGCGACGCGCCGATACTCACTCGCCTCCAGGAGGGTGGCGTGAAGCTCCGAGACAGCGTGCACCCGTTCCCGCACCAAAGCCAGTCGCTCCGTCTCGGAATCGGATGGCTCACCGTATTGCTCGAGCGAGATGAGACTCGAGATGAGTGCGAGGTTGTTCTTGATTCGGTGGTGTGTCTCCTGAAGCGAGATCTCCTGGCGGGTAACGGCGTCTCGCAGCGCCGCGTTCGTGCGGCTCATGCGGTACAGCGACCGCAGCATGAGCAGTGCCAGGAACGTGAGTACCACAAGCAGCGTGCCGACCGCCGGATTCGGATCGGTCGCCGGCAGTGATCGGGTGTAGTACCCGAGCACGAGCGCGAACGCGACCACCACGAGCGCCGCCGGGGCGAGGAGTGCTCTGACCTGTACCGGACCGTGGATGAGAAGACGAAACAGTCGCCCATCCCATCTTTTCAGCATTATGGAGTAATTGTACCACCGTCCCGGGAGCTGTCTACACCAAAAATGCTCCGGAAACTCATTTGGGCAAACTTTTTCACGCTTCGTATCGGACCTTCCGACCGACTACCGCTCGATTTCTCGCGGGTAACTGCGCTCGGCGCCGTTTGCGTCGCGGAAAATGTAGCGATCGCTCTCCGTACGCACCAGGTTCGCCTCGATCGGAACCTTTCCGCCGCCGGCAGGCAGATCGACGGCGTAGGTGGGCAGCGCGAGACCGGAGAGTCTTCGCCGCAGCGTCCGCATGAGCTCGATTCCGCGCTCGATAGGGACGCGGAAGTGTGCGGTGCCGCTTGCGAGATCGCCCTGAAAGAGGTAGTAGGGGCGGATTCCGTTTCGCTGCAATCCTCGAAAGAGCGCTTCGAGCGTTTCCGCGTCGTCGTTGACACCGCGCAGGAGCACCGCCTGATTCGCCACCGGCGCACCGGCGCGCAACAGCAGAGCGACCGCCCGCTCGAACTCGCCGGTGATCTCCCGCGGATGATTCGCGTGTATCACGACCCAGGCCGGAAGGCGGTAGGAAAGCGACTGCGCGAAACTCTCGGTGATGCGGGAGGGCAGTACCACCGGCATCCGCGTGCACACACGGATAAGGAAGTCGCGAACGGTCCGTAATCTATCGATCAGCGCGAAGAGCTCCTCGTCGCCGTGCATGAGCGGGTCGCCGCCGGAGAGCAGAATCTCGCGTACCTCCGGGTGATCACTCAGATAGCAGCACGCCTTCTCGAGCTCGCCGGCGGAGAGTCGACCGGCCCCGTGTCCGGTAAAGTGCCGGCGAAAACAGTGCCTGCAGTAGGTAGCGCACCGGTCGTTGACCAAAATCAGTGCCCGGTCGCGGTAGTGGTGCACGAGTCTCGGCGTGACTTCGTATTGCCGGTCACCGATCGGATCGGACGACTCGAGTGGCGACGTATCACCTTCGGCTTCTCTCGGAGCATATTGAGCCGCTATCGGATCGCTGTCGGGATCATCGTGCTCGGCGAGCGAGGCGTAGTACCGGCTCACTCCGTACGGCAAGCGCGTGGCGGGATCCACACCGATCAGAACGTCGTCGTCGTCGTACATAGGGCGATCAGCGCAGTATGCCCGGTAGTCGCGAGAGCGTCGATAGCCGTATAATGCCGGTATGGCGGAATTCCGAGACCCAGACAATCCGTTGATAGACCCGAGCGAGCGGGATTATCCGGACTCGCTGGAGGGGTACATCCTCATTTCAGAAACCGACCTCATGGATCCGAACTTCTACCGGACGGTGGTCGTAATCATCCAGCACGGCGAGGAGGGTGCTTTCGGACTTGTCGTCAACCGCCAGAGCGAAGCGACGCTCGGCGAAGTGCTCGAAGAGGCCGGTGACACGCCGATCGCAGATATTCCGGTCTACGTCGGCGGGCCGGTGCAACAGGAGTTTCTCTTTGTGATGCATGCGGGGTTGCCCGGCATGCCGGAGAACGAGAACGCCCTCACCCCGGCCGCCGGCGTGGTCTTCGAGCCGGCGTCTCCCGAACTGCTTGCATGGCTGACCGACGCGTGGAACAACGAATCTCGCGACGATCATCCTTCGATCCACTTCTTCGCCGGATACTGCGGCTGGGGCCCCGGTCAACTGGAGGATGAGCTGCGCGAAGGTGCGTGGCTCATTCATGAAGTGCGACCGGACATCGTCTTCCATCCCGACCCGCAGGAGGCATGGAAGCACGCACTGGGGAAGAAGGGCGACTTCTACAAGATCGTCGCCGAGACCGGCTTCAAACCGTCCATGAACTGATATGTCGAACCGCGAGGCGGAGCCGTGCCCGGCGCCGGCTCCGTGGAAACTGCACGGCTGGGCCGTCCTCTGCTTCTGCCTCTTTCGCCCGAGCGCGGCCGCGACGCCGCCTCCGTCGCAATTCCACTATCCGGCCTTCGGTTTTCTGGGACGCATCGGAGTAGTCGCGGCGATCCGCTATTACGACTCGCCGGTCGGTCCGTACGACGAGGTCCTCGCGGCGCCCGGAACGGTGCTCACCACCGGGAGGCGACCGTGGACCGCCGCCCAGACCGTAACCCGAATGTACGTTACCTCCGCCGAGAGCGCGGTCTGCGGCCGTCGTCACTGGGGTTTGCCGAAGATGACCGCCGATATCGCGGTACAGCTCGGCCGCAGAGACCGAAAACATCGGCCGCGTGACATCACCGCATCGCTCGCGCTCGGATCTCGACAGGCGTGGAAGCTGCGTGTACGCCCGTTCGGTCCCGCGATCCCCGCGGCTACGAATGCACTCGGCATCCGCCTCGCACAGCTCATCGTCGGGGGCATTCTCGCGACTCCGGTTCTCGCCTTCGGCCGCGTCCGCCTCGCGCGTCTGCGCGAGTTACGCAGCTTCTGGCCGGCGATGCCGGCACGTTCGCGTATCGCACCGTTTCTCTGCCTATACGTGCCCCGTTTCAGACTCTATTTCCCGAAACCACGTTTTCGCCCGCTCCGTCAATCGAGTTGAGAGCCTTCCAGGGCGGTCCGTAAGCGTAATCGGCCCGAACGTGGCGGACGAATATGCTAGGCCCGCCTAGCTTTGTTATTGCAAACGTTTTTTTGTAATGGTATCTATGAGTCTATCATTTCGTGATTGGAGCTATACCATATGCAGTACAGGAACCGGTCGGTGGGAGGCGTCATTCTCGCTATCGTTCTGGCCCTCACTTCCACATACGCATTCGGAGGCGGAACGCACGAAGATTCCGCGTCTATCACTCTCTATTCCGGGCGTGGGGAGAGCCTCGTTGCTCCGCTTATCGAGCGGTTCGAACAGGAAACCGGAATCACGGTAGACGTGCGCTATGGAGGCACATCGGAGCTTGCGGTGCTCCTGCAGGAAGAGGGTGATCGGTCACCGGCCGACCTGTTCTGGGCTCAGGACGGCGGCGCGCTCGGTGCCGTGGCACGAGCCGGCCTTCTTTCCCGGCTGCCGGACGATCTTCTTGCAGATCTGCCGGACATCTATCGCAACGACACCGGCGAATGGGTCGCCACGAGCGGCCGCGCTCGCGTTCTCGTCTATCACCCCGACCGCGTCAGCGACGATGAGCTACCGTCGAGCGTCTTCGAGCTAACCGATTCGCAATACGCCGGTCGCGTCGGATGGGCTCCGACCAACGGCTCGTTTCAGTCGTTTGTCACCGCGATGCGCGTGTTGCACGGCGACGGTACCACCGGCGAATGGCTCGAGGGTATGGTAGCGAACGATTCGCAAGCATTCAGGAACAACACCGCCATAGTCGAAGGGGTTGCGGCAGGCGAAGCGGACATGGGGATCGTAAACCACTATTATCTTCTACGCATGCTCGATGACGATCCGGATCTACCTCTCGGACAGGTTTTTTTCGATGAGGGTGATGTCGGCAATCTCGTCAACGTGGCCGGCATCGGAATCGTCGCGACCGCCTCGAACCACTACGGAGCGCAGGCGTTCATCCGCTTTCTTCTCGACCTCGAGTCGCAGCAGTACTTCACAGACGAGGTGTTCGAGTACCCGATCACCGATGAAGTAGTACAGAATCCCGAGCTCGAGTCGTTCGCGCGCCTTCTGGAGGTGAGCCCGGCGCTTAATCTCGACGATCTCGACGATCTCGACGGCACGCTTGACCTGCTTCGGTCGGCCGGAGCACTATGAGGCGACCCGTCGAACGCTGCCCGGCACCCGGGGTGCCGGGCACACCGTAGTGTCGTATGAAGCAGCTCGGATCCCACCGCCACAGCGGTGCCGCGCGAAAACCGCCTCCGCCATACCTTCTGATCGTTCCGGTGCTCGTCGGCGTGTCGATGGTACTACCCATCGCATATCTCGCACTGCGCGCATTCGAAGGCGATCCCCGGGTTCTCGCCGAGCTCGTCTTTCGTCGCCGCACCGCCGACCTCCTTCTGAATACGCTTCTACTGACCGCCGGGGTGCTCGTCACAACCACGCTCATCGGACTGCCGCTTGCGTGGTTAACCACACGAGCCTCGATTCCGTTCAAGCGTACGATCACGATCCTTTCGGTTCTACCGCTGGCGGTGCCGGGCTACGTCATGGCGTACTCGTTGCTGAGCCTCGGCGGCGACAACGGTCTCCTCGCCGCACTCGGCTTTCCCATACCCCGGCCGACGGGGCTGCTCGGGGCAACGATCGCGCTGAGCCTGTACTCGTTTCCATACATGTTTCTCAACATTCGAGCCTCGATTCTCGGCATGGATCCGGCGACCGAGGAGTCGGCGCGAAGTCTCGGTATGCGCCCGAGACGAGTGTTCGTTTCGGTCGTCGTGCCAATGCTGACTCCAGGACTGGTCGCAGGCTGGCTCATAGTAACGCTGTACACTCTCGGCGATTTCGGCGCCGTTGCGCTCATGCGCTACGAGGTGTTCAGCTACGTCATCTACACGCAGTACGTTGGAGCATTCGATCGCGTCT
>PUOG01000235.1 GCA_003552745.1 Spirochaetaceae bacterium | reverse complement strand
CGAAACTGCAGCAATTTCTCGATACACTCAAGAAACTGCTCGACGAGGTTGATGACTATCTCGAAGAACGCTACGGCGGCAGCTATCGACTGCATCCTGCCCGACCGGCGAGGGGCGAGACCGCGAACAAGGCCGCCTCGGGCCTTTTCAGCGTCGGGGCGAACTTCTCGCCCGGGTTCGGCTCCTCGGTCGGGCGTGGATACATCCTCGACTTCGATATAGCCACGCTCGAGGAGGTGCCCGACGACGTCGAAGAGGAGATCGACGAGGCCGCGGCGGAGAAGGTGCGCGAGCTGCTGCCGCGCTACTTTCCCGACCGCCGGTTGGAGGTCAGTCGAGACGGCCGGCACTTCAAGCTTCACGGCGATCTGAAGCTCGGCTCGGCGTAACATTCAGCTGACACCATGAGCCGTATCGTTCTTGTCGGAGCAGGGCACACACATATAGAGCTCGCCCGCCGCACGGCCGATTTCGTCGCCGCCGGACACGAGATCGTGCTGATCAATCCTTTCCGGTCACATCCCTACTCCGGCATGGGGCCGGGTCTGCTCGCCGGGACGTATTCCCTCGCCGACGTCATGTTGCCGGCGGCGGCGCTCGTGGAGCAGAAGGGAGGCCGATTCGTCGCCGGGTCGGTGTCCGGACTCGATCCGGAGCGAAACCGAATCGAGCTCGAAGGCGGGGAGACGATCGGCTACGATTCGGTGAGCTTCAACCTCGGAAGTGAGCCTGTCGGCGACACGAGCGGCGATCATGTCTATCCGGTAAAGCCGATCAGCACCCTTGCGCTGCTGCGCCAAGCAATCGAACGGCGCAGCCTAGAGGCGGCGACGATTCGGGTAGCGGTTATCGGCGGCGGACCGGGTGGGGTAGAGCTCGCCGCGAACAGCGCTCACCTTCTCGACGCGCTTCGTGTCGCCGACCCGCGGATCGATCTGTTCACGAGCGACAATCCGCTTGCCGGAGTACGCGGTGCGCGCGAAGCGTACGTCGAGCGGCGGTTGCTTGCCGCCGGAGTGCGTATTCACCGTGGACGTCGCGCGAAGCCGGCCGAGGTCGATGCCGATTTTGTGCTTCTGGCGCCGGGGATCAGGCCGCCCGCCGTGACGAGACGACTCGGTTTACCGCTGTCGGATGACGGGGGGATCGTCATCGATCGCTTTCTGCGCTCGACCGCGTATCCGAATGTGTTCGCGGTCGGCGATTGCGCGACGTATGCCGACGGCCCCCTGGATCGGGTGGGCGTGTACGCGGTTCGTATGCAGTCGCTACTCGCGCACAATCTCCTGCAGAGGAGCGGCTCCAGCGGCGGCAACGACCTCGCTCTCAAACCGTTTACCGCAACGCACAAGTACCTCGCCGGCTTCAACCTCGGCTTCGGTCTCGGCCTGCTCTATCGCGGGCGCTGGACGCTGCGCGGCCGCGCCGCGTTCGCGTTGAAGGATCGTATAGACCGCGGATTCATGCGCCGGTACCACGATGCCGTGAGGCGATAGGGCGGCGCGCGTCGCCTCCCGTCGTCGTCGCGGCGACTGGGTCCGCCGCGCTCCTCTCTCCCGCTCAACCGTGTTTCGAAACGAATCGGGCGAGCTCGGCGATGAGCTTCTCCGCGACCTGCTCTTTGGTCGAAAGGGGAATCGGTGTCTCCTCTCCCGTTCGTGTCAGCAGGGTGAGGGCGTTACGGTCGCTTTCGAAGCCGACGGCCGGATCGGAGGTGTCGTTTACCGCGATCAGATCCGCACTCGCTTTCGTGAGCCGCCGGCGGGCGTTATCGAGGAGCTCGTCTTCTCCGAGATCGTGGAGCGCCCGGAACGCAAAGAGCACGATCTCCGGTCGCCTGCGCTTGGCATCGTCGATGATCTTCGGCGTCGGGACGAGCGTGAGCTCGAGGCGCTCGCGGTCGTGCGTCGATATCTTGCCCTGACTCGCTTCCGGCATCTGCCAATCGCCGACCGCGGCGGCGGCAATGAGCACGTCGGTGGGGCGACCGGTGCGTACTCCGTCGAGCTCCATGATCACCGCCTCGTGCATCTGCGCCGCGGTATCCACGCGGACGGTGCGCGCGCAATCGGGCGGCGCAACGGTGCCTTTGCCGTAGATAAGCGTGACATCGGCGCCGGCGCGATAGGCCGATCGTGCCATTGCGACGCCCATTTTACCGCTCGAGTTGTTGCTGAGCACGCGGATCGGGTCGATGTACTCGACGGTGCGGCCGGCGGTGACGACTATGTGCTTGCCGGCGAGCGGGCTTCGGCCGTGGAGTCTTCGGGCGACAATGTCGAGGATATGCTCGGGATCGGCGAGCTTCGCCTTATCTTCCTCACGACGGGGCCGGACGATGTCGACATCCATGTCGATCAGCGACTGGATATTCCGCTCTACGGCCGGGTGTGCGTACATCGGTTCGTGCATCGCCGGAGCGACGATCGTGGGCATGCCCGAGCCGATCGCGGTGGTTGCGAAAGTGGTGACACTCGTGTCATCGATACCGCCGGCGATCTTGCCGATCGTATTGGCGGTCGCCGGGCAGACGAGAAGCAGGTCGGCACGATTCGGTCCGCGCCCGGCGAATGCGATGTGCTCGGTCGCGCCACCGAGAGTTACGATCGGCTCGCTTCCGGTTGCCCACCACACGAGCTCGGGGCCGACAAGCCGGCACGCCGCGTTGCTCATGACCGGAACGATGGCCGCGCCGTGGCGCATGAGCAATCGCGCGACATCGAGCGCCCTCATGACGGCTACACTCCCGCACATGGCTACGATTATGCGCCGTCCCTCCAGCAACGAACTGCGTTCGGATGTTATGTCTCTCGATGGATGCATGTCTCTTGCTCGGGAAATCGTTTGTATATACAACTACCGGCGGCGATCAAGGATACTCCGTCGGCACAATATGCACCATGATGCGGCGATTGAACAGCGCCGGCATACACGTCGGCGCGAACGACTTGACGCAAGAGACTCGAAGGCGGATTATCACGCTATTGGGGAGGGAAGCACGTGCTCTTCACCGCACTCGCGCGCATCGTTGCGGCACTGAACGCGAATCGACGACCGGGGGAGATCGCAGGTGCGGCTGTGTTCGGCTTCGCGCTGGCGATGGTTCCGGCAGGAAACCTTGTGTGGTTCGCGCTTTTTCTGCTTCTGTTCCTCGTCAAAGTGAATCTTGGAATCGCACTTCTGTCGCTCGCGGTATTCACGCCGGTTGCGTTCGCTGTCGACCGGTGGCTGGATGCTCTCGGGTTTTCGATCCTGACTCACGATGCGCTCTATGAGCCGCTCACCGCGGCATTCAACGCCCCACTCGGGCCGTTCCTCGGCGTTCACAATACCTCCGTCGTCGGCGGAGTGGTCGTTGCGGTGGTCGCCGCAGCTCCTCTCTACTTTCTCGCTCGGGCGCTGGTAGTGCTCTATCGTGATTCGCTTCGCGAGAAGATTGCGAATAGTCGACTCGTTAAGTGGTGGGAGAAGTTCCCATTGGCCGGGGCGATACGGCGGCTGAGCGAACGGGCCCGGAGCGTGTACGAGTTCGCGCAGTTCTAACCGGAGATTTCTGACCGGAGATGAAGACGGTGAGCAACGACGTCGAGAAACGCGAAAAGCGCATTCCCAAGCTCTTCCCGGTTCGCATTCCGCAGCGACGTCTCGAACGGCGCATCCTGAGACGGATTCCGATCCGTACCGAGCGCGAGTGGGTGCGGAGTCTGTACGGATTGGAGGCCGACGGCGGGCAAGCGACGTCGGCCGACTGCGAGCGCAGCACCGACCTCTCTTCCGGGGATATACGCCGGCTTCGACGCCTGGCGAAAGCCGTTCGCCACAACAGGGGCTTTTTTCAGCCGGTCAAGCTGTGGCTTCTCGGCGTACTGGTGGCCGGCGCGGCCGTTTTCGTCCTCGTATTCGCGAATCCTTTGGCCGCTTCCGGTGTGGAGCGCGGCCTGGAGCTCGTTTTCGGTGCACGGGCGGAGATCGAAGGATTCCGGCTGCGCGTGGCGGAGCCGGGCTTTGCCTTCGAGTCGCTGGCCGTCGCGAACAGGAACGAACCGATGGAGAATCTGTTCGAGCTCGCAGGGGGCGAGCTGCGCCTCGATCTCGGACAGCTGCTCAGAGGGCGGATCGTCGTTCGCAACATCGAAGCGCGAGATCTGGCGTTCTCAACCGAACGGAGCGTGAGCGGCGAGTTGCCGCCGCATCGCAGACCGCCGGAGGCCGATCCGGCCGACGAGCGACCGTCGGCGCAGCAGCAGGTTCAGTCGCTTCTCGGTGATGTGGAAGGAGAGGTTCGCGGTGTTATCTCCGGTATCGATGTGCGCGCTATACTGGAGGCGGAACTCGCTTCGCTGCGCACGCCCGATGCCGTGGAGGCCGAGATCAGGCGCGCCGAAACGATCATCGACGAGTGGAACGAACGCGCCGACCGCGCTCAGCACATCGTCGAGCAACTCGAATCGGATACGAGAGAGCTTCTCGCCCTCGATCCTTCGACGATCGACTCGGTGTCGAGACTCCGCGAAGTATACGGGACCGCCGAGCGTGTAGTTGACGGAGGTCGCAGCCTCTACCTCGAAAGCGAACAGGGGGTGGAAGCGGCGATGAGCACCGGAGAACAACTCGGCGCCGCATTCGAGCAGATCGCCACGAGCGTCGATGACGATATCGCCTACGTTGAGGGCCGGATACCGGATCCGGAGACAGTGCTCCGTGCCCCGTTTGCCGGGATCATCTCGGGCGTTGTGGGAGAATATACGGCTCCGTACGTCGAGCGTGTTCAGGTTGCGCTCGACGCGTACGAGCGCTTGCTGGCACTGCGGGAGCGGTTCGACGAACTCCGCGGCGAGCGAAGCGAGCCGACGCGCCGCGGACGTGACCTGACCTTCCCGACGACCGAATATCCACGCTTCCTGCTCGAAAGGGCATCCGCCGGCGTGGTGGACGGTGCGACCCGTTATGAGGGGGAGCTTCGCACCGTTTCCAGCGATCCCGACCTCACCGGTGAACCGGCGAGGGCCGGCTTCTCCTGGGCGGAGGGTGATCGGGGAGGCAGCGTCGGCGCGCGAATCGATTATCGTGCGGCCTCCGACGAACGATTCGCGCTCGAAACCGCTCTCTTCGGGCAATCGATGGACCTCGCTACCGGAGGCGATGGAATCATACCGGTTCGCGGCATCTCCGGCACCTATGACCTCGATGTGTCGCTCGCAGTTTCGCCCACCGGTTCGGTGGCGGTAGCGGCGGGACACTCATTGGAATCGCCGGTACTCGAGTTTTCGCTCGAAAATGAGCTGACCCGCCGCACCCGCTCCGTTCTCGATCGAACCGGAACGGTAGTAACGCGGATCGCGATTCCCGCCGTTGACGGGCCTCCGGTTTCGACCAACCTCGATGAGGCACTCGCCGCGGAAATCGCTGAATTCGTGAACGCGCTTCGTGACCAGGCTCTAGAGGAGGCGGAAACGCTCGTTCGCGACCGATTCGCCGAAGAGATCGCGCAGGTGGAGGAGTATTACGCATCCGCCCAATCGGTCGTGCAGACGGCACGCCGACGGTATGAGGAGGCGAAGGAGCTCTACGAACGTTCCGAGCGGGAAATGAGGCGGATCGAGTCGCGCATCGCCAACCTCGAGGCGGAGGTCGAGCGCCGCGTTCGCGAAGAAGCGGAAGCGGCCGCGCGCGAAGCGGAGGAACGGGCTCGGCGCGAGGCCGAGGAAGCCGCTCGCCGGGCCGAAGAACGTGCCCGCGAAGAGGCGGAGGGAACGATCCGCGACGCAATCGAGGGGCTGCCCGGGTGGTAATCTCCTCAGGAGTGTTGCGCGTACTCGATGTAGTCGGTTGTCATCTGTGACAGCTCGGAGTACCGGCCTCGCAGATGCTCGGGCAACAGAATCGCGAGCTGAAACATCATCTCCTCAACCATCACGGAGCGATCGCTACGGGTGATCGTGCCGTCGCCCGGTTTGCGCAGATAGAACGGCCGGCCGACGCGGATCGAAACGCGTGTCCGGCGTAGTCGCCGAAGGTTGGTTGCGACATTGTGCAGTCCCCAATGCGCTATCGGATAGATCGGCACGTTCGCTCGTGTTGCGAGTAACGGTGCACCCGGCTGTCCTTTCTGAAGCTTCCCGCTTCGACTCCGCGTCCCTTCGGCTGCGATACCGACATACTGGCCCTCGGCCAATGCGGCCAGGCAGCGGCGCATCGCCTGTCCGTCGACCGCACCGCGGTGCAGCGGAATGATATCCCACGTTTGCATGAAGAAGCGGGTCAAGGGGTTCTGCCAGAGTTCGATCTTTCCGAGCGCGGTTGCGCGTCGCGCCTTGAGAAAGACGTAGAGCAGCGGTCCCTCCAGAATCGAGACGTGGTTCGACAGCAGAATCCCGGGCCCGCGCGGCGGGATCTTTCGCAGCGGTGTGGTATCCACCTTGAGTATTATGCGAAAGAGGGTTCTGACGACAATATTTGTGATTCTTTCGGTCGCGGTCACCGTTACAATTCCTTACCTTGTCCTCGGGTGTATACGAGCGCTACGATAACACGAGAGGACGGTGCGATGCTCACGATTCTTACGGTCAACCTGCGCTTCGATACGGAATCCGACGGAGAGTTCCGCTGGGATAACCGCCGTGGCGCGATGCGGAGTTTGATCGAGCGCACGCGACCCGATGTGATCGCCACCCAGGAGGGGCTCCGTCCTCAACTCGAGGATCTCGATTCGCTGCTTCCCGAGTACGAGCTCGCCGACGCTCATCGAGCCTGGATCGATCGGCGGATGTATCCGTGCATTTTCGTTCGATCCGACCGAATCACGGTTCGGGAGTCCGCTGATTGTTGGCTTTCCCCGACACCGACAGTTGCCGAAAGCAAGATCATCGGAAGCAACTATCCGCGGCTACTGAGCTGGGCACGATTGGCGGTGCGCGACGATCCGGACACCTACTTCGTGGCGAACGTACACCTCGACAACTCCAATCGGAAGGTACGATCCCGGCAGATGGGTATCGCCGCCGATGAGTTGCGGAAGGCTCGCGGGCACGATGCGCTGATTCTGTGCGGAGACTTCAACGATGGGCCCGACGGCGTGGTGCGCAGTGCTATTCACCGGGAGCTGCCCGATCTCTACGACCCGTGGAAGAGTGCGGCAAAGCGCGAGCAGACTACCGTACGCGGTTTTCCGAAACAACAGCTGGAGAGCGACGACTCGAAAACCGGTATTCCCGTTTCCGCGCCGCGGATCGATTGGATTCTTCTCGACGACTCACTGACGTTCACGCGCGTTGCTCGCATCGAAGAGGCTCCGGACGGCGTGCCCCCCTCCGACCACTTTCCGGTTAT
>PUOG01000197.1 GCA_003552745.1 Spirochaetaceae bacterium | reverse complement strand
CGGCGCACTACCCCGAGTACGCTGCCGGATTGGTCAGAGCCCGGAAGAACTCCTCGGTTGCGACGTCGGCGGAGGCCTCGGTGACGAGGGTAATCGCCCCATTGGGGTCGTCGCGGAAGCGAGGCACCTCACCGTCGTAGCCGCCGAGTGAAACCCGGCGCACGGCGCGGGCGTAATCGCTTCGCATGAGTGCTATAGCAGGCTGTCCGTCGGCGTCCCTGTCCCACGGACCGAAGTTCGTCGGGTGCCGCTTCTCGATCATCCACTCGCGCAGCTCGCACTCCGGAAGCGCGGAAAGGGCGTCCTTGGGCACTCGGGCGGCCGTCTCGGTATTGGTGGATTCCGGAAAGACCACGAGGCGCATGCGCGATGCGACAATCTCGGCGGCCCACAGATCGATCCCGCAGTTCCAACCGTGCAGTCCCTCCGGCGAGGCGAGGAGCGCGGCGACAATCACGCGGTCGGCGATCGACGGGTCGAGAAGATACGCGTCGGCAACCGCGGTGAGCGGCCCACCGCATACGACCACGAGCGGGATCTCCGGCGAGGCGGCGTGTGCCTGCTCCAAAATCAGGCGGCTCCCCGGGGTATCGATCGGTTCGGTGCTCTCCGGGCGTCGGTCGCCGGGCTTGGCGAGAGCACGGCCGGGCCCCGAAACAGGGTCGGGGAGCTGTTTCATACCGCTGCGCCGCGCTTTCGCTACTATCTCGCGGCGACCGTCGACGAACTCGTCGTACTCGTCCCGGTCGTGCGTGTAGGTGGTAACCATACCGGGGAGCCCAATCGCGCCGGCGCTCGCGAGGGCGAGTAGATACTCGTCGGTGTATACGTCGCGGTGGTCGTCGTTGTCGTAGACGACCGGATTTCGATGGTCGTAGCCTAAGTCAATCATGATCCATAGCACTACGGGAGCGCCCAGGGGCGCTCCCGTTCGCTGACAGTTTACAGTTCGGCGAGGAACTGGTCGACCTGACGCTGCATCTCCTCGCGGATAGCTTCGGTCGGTTCATACAGTCGCTCGTTCAGATCCTCGACCGCCGCCTCGTAGTCGTCGACGAACCCGTGGGAAATCGGCGGTTCGTACTCGTCACGGATCGAGTCGCGCAGCGCGATCTCCGAGCGCACATTCGCGGGGTCAAAGCTGAAGCCGGCGAGCGGTGTAACGATGTTCGTCGGGTGCTCCTGTTCGGACGGGATTCCCTCGGTGTAGAGTCCGACCGCCCCGTCGGCTACTCCGGGGCGCTGGCGGTCGGCTCGCCAGAATCCCCAGCGACCGTGGGTTTCGGGATAGCCGTCGGCGGCGTCTCGTCCTTCGACGTGCTGGACGGTATCGTAGCCCTCTTCCTCGACGAGCTCGTACGTTTCGCCTTCGATTCCGTACAGCACGAGATCGTAGTTCTCCTGCGAGCTGTACATCCATTCCATGAACTTCATCGCGTGTTCGGGATTGTCGGCGTTGCGGTTCATGGCGAAGCCGTTGCGCATGAAACCGGAGAATGCCGCGTACGAGTCGGGATACATTCGATAGCCTTGAAGATTCACGAAGTCCTGGTAGTCGGACGCGATCGAGCTGTACTGATCCCTTACGCTGCGGAGAGTGGCGGCGGCGGTACCGGTATAGACGCGGTATTCATCACCTTCCTCATGCATCGCATCGCGCGGAATCCAACCGCGTTCGGCGAAATCCTGCCGCCAGCGTGCTGCTTCCAGATACGCCTCGGTCCGTTCGACCGGAACGATTTCCACCTCGCCGGTCTCGTATGCCTGCTCGAGATCGTAGGTGAACCCGTGGTTCCCCTCGGCGAACTCGCGGTGCAGGCCGTGCTTGGTGAACATCGCCCACATGACGTTCTCGTATCTCGGGTTTGCGAACCAGATCTGCTGGAACGGATAGTCGACCCGATCTTCGTTTTCGGTCACGATCTCCGCGTACTCGACGACACCTTCGATAGTGGAAAAGTCGACATCGATGTCGTACTCATCAACCCAGTGCTGGTTCACCGTCGCCCAGGCGCGACCGCTTCCGATCTCGGTCGCCGGAAGTCCGTAGATCAGACCGTCGACGGTGACGTCGGCGAGCGCTCCGACCTCCTGGTAGTGCTCGTAGAGATTAGGTGCATACTCAGGCAGGAGATCGTTCAGCGGCATCAACGCATCGTCGGCTACGAGCTCCGGCCAGTTGAACCAGTCGGCATCGAAGTGGAGATCGTACCCGTCGCCGGAGGCGAGGAGCAACCGGATGCGGTCGGGATAGTCGCCCCACGGTACGTGGGTGACGTTCACCGTCGCGCCGATCTCCTCGATGAGAATCTCATTGATGTGGTCCCAGACCATGTCGGCGTCCGGCATTGCCTCGCCCACCTTGTAGATCTGGATCTCGGGGACCTCAACCTCTTCCTGCGCCCCACCGGCAAAGATGGGCGCTGCCGCTGCGGCGAGCAGGCAGAGTACGATCGAAAATGCGACTATGCGTCGCGATGGAGTACGGAAACTCATGGTTCGTACCTCCTTATAAGACTTTGGGCGACCTCTCTCGCCCGCACACAACGTGTGCTTGTGTAATCACCCTTTGATTCCTCCGATCGTCAGCCCCTTGATGAAGTACTTCTGCAGGAACGGATAGAGAAAGACGATCGGACCGATCGTTACGATTGTGGTGGCGAATCGGAGTCCGCGCGTGGGAACGGTGATTCCGAGATCGCCGGCCCTGCGTCCCATGTCGCTTGCAAGAAACTGCACGCGCGACATAACCGAGCGGAGCATGAGCTGCAGCGGCTGCAAATCGGTATCGTCGATCAGCATGATGCCGAGCCACCAGTCGTTCCAGTAGCGCATGGCGGTGAACAGCGTTATTGCGGCTATCGCCGGGATACTCAACGGCAGAAAGATCTGCAGGAAGATGCGCATCTCCCCTGCGCCGTCCATTCTCGCCGACTCGGCAAAGTCGTTGGGGATCGACTGGAAGTAGGCACGAAGTATGAGCAGAAACCACGCGTTCGCCAGATATGGGACGATCATCGCCCAGATCGTGTTGCGTAACCCGAGGAAGTTCACCATGACGATGTACCAGGCGACCATCCCTCCGCTGAACAACAGCGTGAAGTAGGCGAAGAAACCGAGCTGGTATCGATAGCGACAGTTCGGGCGACTGATCGCGTAGGCCATCATCGCGTTGATGAGGACGCTGAGCACCGTCCCTACCACGGTTACGAATACCGTTATCTGATACGCACGGATTACGCGTCCGGGGGTTGCGAACAGCAGCTCGTAGGAAGCGGTACTGAATTCGCGCGGGATCACGGAAACTCCGCGCCGGATCTCGGCTTCAGCGGTGAACGACCCGCCGAGCACCACGGCGAACGGATAGAGGCAGACGAACATCCACAGGAGCAACACGAGAGCAATCGAGATGCGTGTCGGTAGACTGAACTGATTGGCGCGTCGCATAACGTAGTGCATCTCCTCCTTAGAACAGGCTTCCCTGTGGGTATTTGCGCCGCATGTACCAGTTAACGAGCATGACGAGCACGAAACCGATCACCGATTGATACATGGCGGGTGCTGCTGCCATCCCGATATCGCCGACATTACGCAGGGTTCGAAAGACATAGGTGTCGATGACATCCGCGGTGGGGAAGATCCGGGAGTTCTCACCGACCAACGCGTAGAACTTACCGAAGTCGGCGTTCATGATTCGTCCCACCTCGAGCAGGGCGAGAATCGAGATAGTCGGAGTGAGGAGTGGAATCGTGATCGAACGTATCTGTCGCCAGCGACTCGCCCCGTCCATCTCCGCGACTTCGTAGAGTTGCGGGTCGATTCCGGCGAGCGCCGCCAGATAGAGAACGGTCCGATAACCTCCCTCGCGCCAGCTGTCGGCAACGATCAGGATTCCGGGCCATGCTTCGGGCGTCCCGTACCAGTCGATCGGATCGTGTCCGAAGCGCACTACAAGCTGATTGAAGACGCCGTAATCGTATGCCAGCAGCGCGCGCAGCAGCATACCTCCGACAATCCACGAAATGAAGAACGGCAGAAGAAAAGACGCCTGGGTGATCTTCACGAACTTCTTGCTCTTCATCTCGTTCAGCATGATCGCAAGGCTCACCGCGACTATCGTTCCGATGACGATGAAGGCGAGATTGTAGAGGAACGTGTTCCGTGTGACCCGCCATGCGACGCCGGAGCGAAAGAAGTACTCGAAATTCGAAAACAGCGGCTCGGCCCATGGGCTGCCGAATATGCCGTCGGCGAAATTGTAGTTCTTGAACGGCAGAATGAGTCCGAACAGCGGTACGTAGTTGATAAGAATAAAGAGCACGATGGCGGGAATGCACATCATGTACAGCGTGCGGTTCTTGACCAGTTCCCCGACTACGCCGGAAAAGAGTCCTCCGGCGCCACGTGTCTTGCGCGGCGGCTCTGCGAGCGACGCGGCAGGAGTGTAGCTCGGATGCTTGCGTTTCATCTCGATTACGAGGTTAGAATGGGGTGTGGAGGAGCACAATTTCGAATTTCGTACGCGGAGTCAGAAAACCTCAGGTAAATGGTTCGAATTCCGTACCGACTGTCACGATTGCGGCGGTGCTGCATGAATAGGCTCTTCGCACGCAGGAGACTTATAACCCGGTTCATTGTCGGGTTCTCTCTCGTGCTCTTCGTCACGATCGCGACCCTCGCCTTCGTCTTCTCGCAGATTTACTCGGACGTGCTCTTCGACGCGATCACCCTCGAGCATCGTGATCGACTGAATCAGATCGTCGCGCACTTCGAGCGATTGCATGACGATATGATCAACGGCTACCTTTCGATTTCTACCTCCCGCTCGGCCACCCGCTTCTTCCATTCATCAACACCGTCTCCGTCGGATGAGCTGGCACTTCGCCGCGACATTCGCCAGTTTCTCTACACCCGGTCAGAGATCCACTCGATTACCGTCTACGGGAGTAGATCCGATTACCTGGTGTCCACCGCGGTGCGGAACAATACACCTGAAGCCGAGGAAGAGGTGCGGTTCATGGCGGGAGTGGGCGAACCGTTCACGGTAAGTGCGCGTCAGATCGACCCGAATCGAGCCGGACGCGCAGGCGAGGCGAAACAGGTCGTTACCTATGCCTTCCGCGTTCCGCTGCGCCCCGGTACCGAGCTCGGCGATACGGTTGTGATCAACCTGCTGGACCCGCTGCGAGAGGAGGGGCGATTCGCCGGAGAGACCGACGCTCCTTCGGCGACGATGCTCTTAATGGCCGGAGACGGTCGTGTGCTCTCGGCCGCCGGGGCGCCGGAGGATTATCATCTCCTTGCCGAACGAATGAAAGCTCACTTCGAAGCGTTGGGCTCGGACACGCTGAGCGGAACACTCACCGCCGAGGCAGATGGGGAGGCCACGGCGATCAGCTTCGCGCGCAGCAGCAGTACCCCTGAGTTCTACCTCATTTCCGCTCACCATCTCGGCCAGATTCTCGAGGTGATACGGGAACGCAGAGATCACGTGCTGCGAATCGCGGCGGCCGTCTTTGTCATAGGAGGGGCAGCCGCGCTCCTTCTGCTGCGCTGGATCTACCGCCCGATATCGCGAATGATCGGCCGCATCAACCGGCAGCTCGGCCCCGGCACTGCCGCGATGAGCCGGCGGCAGGATCTCGAAGTGGTATTGGAGAGCTTCAGCGATACGATCCGGGAGATGAAGGTGCTCGAAGAGCTGAATCGCTCGCACGTCGAGCATATCAGACAGAGCTATCTTCACCAGCTGATCGTCGATCCGGATGCAGCCGTCGCTCCTACTACGGCGATCGAATCCGGGAGCTCGGCGAAGCTTCGAGTCTGCGAGATCGCGATCGATGAGTTCAGTCGGGTCAAGCCGTCGAGTCGCTCGTACTACTCTCAATGGCTCCGATTGGCCGTGAGCCGGAAGTTCTCCGGTACAGGCGCCGTCGATGTTGTCTCCGCCGGCGAGGGCAGAGTTGCAGCGTTTCTGTGGGACCGCTCGGCAGACGAAGCGCTCGAGGAGCCCTCGTACTGGGCCGACCTGCAGGAAGAATGCCGGGCCGAGCTGAATCACTCCCTCAGCGTGGGAGTCGGGTCGCAGGTTTCCGGGCTCGACCGTGCGAGGGAATCGTATCTCGTCGCGCACGGATGTGTGGAGACGCGATTTACTCGCGGACTCGGGAGGATATTCGACCCTTCGGTCGTGGAGAAGGAGGCGAACAGCACTCGCCCGTATCCGGAGTCTATCGAAGAGCAGCTCGTGCGGTGCATTCGCGTAGGCGAGCGTTCCGAGTTGCGGCAGTTACTGGAAACACTGCGTACCTACGTCGCCGACTGCCGGTACGACAATGCGCGGCATATATGTGAGACGATCTATCTGGTGTGTACGAAGACGCTGTTTGCTTTTTCCGCGACGACCAACGTGGAGGGATACTCATTCGGCGCTTCGCTCCGGTCGATCGACAGCTATCGTCAGTTTGCCCGAGCCGTTGAGTCGGTATACGACGAGTTCCATCGACAATCCGCCCGGCTGAGCGAGCTGCGGGACGCCGAGCAGTCGAGTGAGCTCGCTGAGCGGACCGCCGCGTACGTTCGGGAAAATCTCGGCGATCCGTCATTGAGCGTCGAGTCGCTCGCGGATGCCTTCGGTTACAGCCCCGGCTACTTCAGCCGTACGTTCAAGCAGGTTTCCGGAGTCGGATTGAACGACTATATCCGATCGATGCGGATCGAGCGCGCGAAACAGATGCTGGTGGAAACCGGGGAGTCGGCGCAGGAGATCGCCGCGAGGTCGGGATTCGGCAACGAGAAGTACTTCCACTACGTCTTCAAGCGGGAAACCGGGCTTACGCCCCGGCAATTCCGGTTACGCGATGGGGCCGCCGAAGCGGTCACCGCCGGCCGGAGCGAAGAGCGCAGCGGCGATGACCCAGTGGGCGATGACCGAGTGACGGACGGCCCGGATCGGGCGTAGCGGCCGGCCGAGCTCTACTTGCCCGGCTCGAATACGACCTTCAGCGCCCGCCCTTCGAGAGCCAGGTTCAACCCTTCGTTGAACTTCGAAAGCGGCAATACGTTCGTGACGAGCTTCTGACCGGGAATCTGCCCCGACTCGAGCATCTGAAGCGATAGACGGAAGTGCCGCGGCGCGAAGCGCGAAATGCCGATGAGGGTCAGGTTCATGTAGTGGACGATGTTCATATCGACGCCCGGTTTACTGTCGCTGTGCGGTAGACCGCCGAAGAGGACGACGCGTCCACCTTTCGCTGCGATCTCTACCGCTTCGATCTGGGAGGATGCCGCCGGGTTGGCGGTGATAACGACCGACGGACCGGCGCCTCCGGTCAGCTCACGGATACGGTCGGCCAGATTCTCCTTGGCCGAGTTAATCACCGCGTCCGGCTCGAACGCCTCGACGAGCTTCAGCCGTTCGTCGACAATGTCGGAGACGTATACCTTCGCCGCGCCGCAGGCGCG
>PUOG01000043.1 GCA_003552745.1 Spirochaetaceae bacterium | reverse complement strand
CGGCCGCCGGGAGTTCGTCGCCCGGAGCGACCTTAGGCGTCGGCGAACGAACTTCTGAAGGTCTCTATCGCCGAGTTCACGATGCTCTGTATACTGCGGGAGGTGTATGTCGCGCCGGTTATCGCTTCGACCTCGCTCTCGTCGGTCGGGTTCGAAACGACTGCGATACTGTCGTTACTGATCGGGAGGTCGAGAAACTGCGCCCGGAACTCCCGCTCGGTAACGCGTCCGCCGAGACCGGGTGTCTCGTTGTGCTCGATTATCTCGAGACCGGCGACCTTCTCGAACCCTTCCTCCATCGCCACAACGGTCCGGATGGTTCCCCACAATCCCTGACCGGAGAACTCGGAGGCGATGATGCGCCGCCCGTCGCGAGTGGTTTCGTAGTAGGTGCGCCCATCGACTTCGACACTGTCTACATCCTCGAAAAGAGCGAGAATCTCCTCGTCGGTCTCAAACGAGAACCCCATCGCCGTGAGGATGGCCCGCTGTTGTGCAACTATGCGGTTCTGCTCGACACGTTCAATCGTCGCGTTATTGACCGCAGCGAGAATGAACACAAAGACGAAACAGACAACGAACGTGAAGATGACGGTGTACGGCAGGCTTTGCTTATTCATTCCCCCTCCAACTCTCTTTCGCTAGTGATAGTAATAATCACTAATACTTGTCAAGCGATCGGCGCTGTCGTGTTCGGCCATGCCGAGACCGGCGGTACCGCTCCCGATCTACAGCGGGGGGACTACACTCAGCTCCAGCATTGTGCCGGCGACCACCGGGTAGGCCAACTGTACGGCGAACAGAAGCGACGCGATCCAGACTACCCGCATGACATCACCCGGAGTGATCCGCCCATTCGGCAGCAGACGCCGCCGAAACAGCGCGAGAACGACTACCGTGAACAGAGACGCTGCGAGAAACGGTACAGGCGCCGGTGTCGAACCGGCGAAGCTCAAAGGGGCAACACCGTAGGTGGGCAGGTGGATGAGGATCGCCGCCGCCGGAACCGTCGATCCCCCGCGCCGGACGAGATCGGATGCGAACCGGAAAAGCACGAGTACGAGCATGTAGCTGACCATAAGACCGCCGAACCAGAGCACCGTAGCGTCGAGGGCACCGACAAGCACCGCGACCGGAAGAGAGAACACGGCGGCGGCGAGTGATTCGAGACGATTGCCGTGAGCGGGAATAAGCCAGGAGGCGAGAACCGGCGGGCCGGTGGTGACGACCGGCCGCATGCCCGGTACTCGCGGTTCGCTCTGAAGCCACATCACTCTGCCACAAGCTCCGATCGCCGGATCGGAGACTTTGCGGGGAGTCGACGAAAGATTCTCCGCGGATCCGAGCGGTTCACCGTCGGAGTTCGCGCGTGTGCGTGCAACGTCACTCCTGGCACCTGCGCCCACGGCATCTCGGTCGTGAACCTCCACAACCCATACCATCTCGAACGAACCGGAAGAGCTCCGGGTGATGTGTGGGGAGAAGGCGAACCGATTCTGTTCTACTTCCTGAAGCGTGTACGACTCCGGCTCGGTATCGGCCGCGGAATCGACGACCGCCGCCTTGAGACCGGCCGCCGGTTGGGTGACGACGGTGAGATTCTGCTCGATGTACTGATAAACGACGAGCACCCTACCGTCGTCGAGCAGTGCCGCATCGAGTCCGCGGTCACGGTACGCGGTGTCCATTCCGAGCGGAGATCGAGGGCCGGCGTCCCCGCCCTCAAAGAGCGCGGCGTATTGCCCGGGCAGATTCGCGTACTCGTCGAAACGGTACCCCGTCGAGTCCGGCACGAGCGCTCCGATCCTAACCCGCGCCACCTCCGTTTCCCCGTGCGTTCGAAGCGCTGCGACAATGCGTTCGCCGTCGGCCACGGCACGGACTTCCACCGTTGTCGCCCCCTCGGGCAATCCGCTGACCTCGTGCGCCTCGTCATTCGAGTGCACAATTAGCTGCGTGCCGGGGGCAGCTGAATGGGCCGCCAGGATCATACCGCTGTCGGTTACATCGAACGCGCGGTGTTCGGCGACGCGGCCGAACTCCGAGTAGTGGAACCGCGCGAGCTCTTCTCGTTCGAGAACTCGTCCGGGATCGAGCGTATCCGCGGGAACGCGGTAGAGCCCGTCGGAAAGAGTGGCTCCGGTGTGGGTGAGGTAGAGAAGGTAGGAACTCGTATCGGTGCCGGCCGGCGGTCGGGACGAGACGAGCTCTATGCGGCGGATTCTCGCATTTCCGAGATCGATGCTCCCGACATGCCGCTCCCGCATTCGCTGCGTTCCAACTGAGCTCTCGACGATCTCTGTTCGGCCTGCCGCACGACGGACGCCGAGGTGCACCATCTCCGAATAACCGTCGCGGTCGCGATCTCGCCAGCGGGAGACTCCGGTATCGAGCGAACGGAAGTCGCCGAACGTATGCCCGGTATCGATCAGGTCGTACTCCGCCACCGACAGCCGGTCGCTCCTCGATGACTCAGCCTCCTGTGCGGTGACACCGGCGAGAAAGAGGAGGGAGAGGCAGACGGCGGTCCCCACTCGGAAGAAGATCATCGAAGCGACCCACCTCTTGAGATCCGGGCGGCGATGTATCGCAGAGCGACGACGAAGAGCACGAGAAATGCCGCCGGTATGAGTGCCGGTGCGGTCTCACCGCGAATAAGCAGCGACCGCGTTTCATTGAGCATCGCCCCCCACCCCGCAACCGGAAGCAGTCGTTGATACTCGAACGGTATCTGATAAACCGAGCCGAGAAAACTCAGATTCGCCTCGAGCACGACGAGATCGACGGCAATGAGAATCGATGTCTGCCCGATAGTTCGCGATAGATTCACCCGCAGGTGGCGAAATAGCAGGCCGAAGGCGCCGGTACCCAGCAGTTTGCTGTAGGCGATGTAGTCGGCCGCCCGAATTCTCGACACCTCGTACCGCATGACTCTATACATCCGTATCGATCCGACGAGTCCCAGGGTAATCGTCAGCGCCCACAGCGACTGCTCGGTCACCGCGCTGAGCATAACCAGGACGACCACCGACGGGGCCATTTCCAGCAGATCGACGGTTCGATCGAACGGCCGGCAGGCAGTCAATCCGGAGACAGTTCCGGCAGCGATCCCGATAACCGATGCTGTAAGCGCCACCAGAAGCGGGATCAGCAGGAACCGAGTGGCGGTGAGCGCGCGCAAGGCGTATTGCGGCGCCCACCATTCACCGCTCATGCGCGAGGCCATGATCGGATTCGCGTATGAGCTCGGCGGTGGGTCTATGTTGAACGAGAGTACGATCACGGCCGAAACGACGCCGACGGCGAACAGCACACCGACGGACGAACGCCCGATCCGAGCACGAAGCGATGTCCATCCCTTCGCCACCAACCGCGCGATCTCGCGGCCGATGTGGATGCGGTTACGGTCGGCGAGCGGGAGCGGGGTGCTCGGATGTGCAGGCACCCGAACGGGTGTGGTGGCGCGCGTGCGTCGACTGATGAGCAGAGCAACTGCTACGACAGCAACACCGGCGGTCAGGAGCACCAGTCGGATAATCGCGATCGACGGTGCGCCGGTGGCCGAATCAGGACCGTGCACGTCGATCGCCAGCGGCGCGAATGCCATCGCGGCGAATGCGGCCACGGCAAGGAGAACGGGCATCGGTGCCGGTCTTCGGTATCGCGATTCTTCACTTCCCGCCGGAGGAAGCAGAAGCGATGTGCCCATCCGTGCGAACGTCTGCACCGCGATCGCGAGGATTCCGAGATAAGTCAGCGCCGCTTGCGACATGCTCGTGTCCGGTGTCGGTCCGATGCCGCGATACTGTCCGATCGTCATCATTCCGAGCCCGGGATAGTTGAAGACGCGCTCGACGAGAACGAGAAATGTGACGAGCATCGGGATGAGGGAAGCGAACGTCTGCAAAACGTCACTCCAAACGACGGGCCGTAGATGCTCGTGAACGATTCGGCGTCGCGAGTAGCCGCGTGAAACGAGTGCGCGCACAAAGCCGCGGTCGGCGAGCTCTGAGAGCCGTGCCTCCAATCGTGCCGAGATCATAACCACCGGATAGAGCATGAGACTGATCCATGGAAGCACGAGATGGTGGAGGTAGTTGAGGGTGCGCGGCACGAACGGCATTCGATCGGCGCCCGAACCGGAGACCCCGCCGATCGGAAACCAGCCCGTCTCAACGGCAAACACGAAGAAGACGAGGGCAAGCCAATATACCGGCACAGCCGACGTGACGGTCGCTCCGACCTGTATCGCGTTGCGAAGCGGTCTCGCACCGTGAACGTACATACTCGTACCGAGTAGATAGGCGCCGACAAGCGAGAGTACCATCGGCGCGATGAACAGCCGCAGCGTATTCCACAACGCCGGCTGCAGGTAGAACACGATCGGTACCCCGTCGGCGTTCACTCCGAGGTCAAGGCGAACGAGCCGTTGGATATAGAGCAGGTACTCGTAGAGAACATGGTGATAGAGCGGCGATTCGTTCAGGACTATTTCGCCGACGATAAAGGTCACCGAGAGAAAAACGACGAGCTTCGCGAGACCTTCGACCAGCATCGCGGTGGTTGCGACGGATCGCGGATACGATTCTGCCATCTTCATGCGTGCAGCTCCGTATGACGCGCCGCCTCGAGCAGCGTCCGCGTGTATTCGTGCTGCGGCTGTCGATACAGTGTTGTGGTATCGGCTAGCTCGACGAGCGAACCGCGATAGAGCACCCCGACTCGGTCACAGATTCGCTGCACGACCGCCAGATCGTGCGAGACGAACAGCATCGAGAAGTGCAGGCGCTCGCGCAGCTCGAGGAGCAGATCGAGAATCCTCGCTCCTATGCTCACGTCGAGCGCGCTGATCGCCTCGTCGGCAAACAGTACGCGCGGCTCAACGACGATCGCCCTGGCGATTGCGATGCGTTGCTGCTGTCCGCCGGAGAACTCGCAAGGTCGACCTCGTGCGTCCGGCGCATCCAGTCCGACCATGCGCAGCGCTTCGGTCACTCGCTCGCGACGCTCGGCTCGCGAGCCGATTCGCAGCGCTTCGAGCGGTTCGCGAACTACCCGCTCGACGGTCAGGTCCGGATTGAGAGATGCCGCAGGATTCTGGAATACGATCTGCATGCCGCTGCGCGTCGCCGCGAGCTCCGCTGGGGTCAACTCAGTAAGCTCGACCGAGTTGAATCGAATGCTGCCGTGCGTCGGCCGTTCAATAAGCATCGCCACGCGGACAAGGCTCGATTTGCCGCTGCCCGACCCACCCACGATCCCGAGGATTTCGTTCCTGCCCAGCGATAGGGAGACGTCGTTCACCGCACGGACGATTTCTATCGGGCGCGGCACGATACCTCGTGAGTAGCGGGTATAGTGGACGCTGACCGACTCGAGCTGAAGCACGGCGCCGTTGTCGGGTTTCCCCGCCATGCGTAGAATCTCGTCACTCCCGCATGTCATGTCGTCGCCTCACTGCGGATACGGGGAACCGAATCGAGAAGCATGCGCGTATAGTCGGTCTGCGGCTGCGTGAACACCTGCATGACCGACCCGCGTTCAACGATTTCGCCACGGTTCATTACCGCGATGGAGTCGCAGTAATGCCGGACGACACCCATGTCGTGCGTTATGAGGATGATCGAAAGAGACAACTCACCGACGAGATCGCGAAGGAGATCGAGCACCGTGTTTCGTACGATGACGTCGAGGTCGGTGGTCGGCTCGTCGGCGACGATCAGCTGCGGCTCGCTAGCGAGCGCGAACGCAATTGCCACACGTTGACACATTCCGCCCGACAGCTCGCGCGGATACGAGGCGAGCACTCGCCGTGCATCGTCGATGCGAACCCGTTCGAGTAAATACCGGGAGTGCCTATCGATCGGCTTCTCCGTGCCGAGGTGGCGAAGGAGTCGACGCATCTGATCGCCTATCGGCAGGTAAGGATTGAGCGCCTCGACCGGGTCCTGAAACACATAGGAGATACCGCTTCGGCGCACCTGCATCAGCTCATCCTCGGGACAGCTCAACAGGTCGACCGGCCGGACTTTGCCGCGTCCATGGTATAGCGCCGACCCGCTCACGCTTACCTCGGCATCGAACGGAAGAAGCCGTGTGAGGGAGAGACTCGTCACGCTCTTTCCACTGCCGCTCTCACCGACGAGTCCGAAGAACTCGCCTCGAGCGATATCGAATGAAACAGATTTCGCCGCATGAACGCTTCGCCTGTGCCCACGAAAGCGTACATCCAGCCCATCGACCGAGAGAAGGGTGTCCATGAGTTTCGTGCACGGTAGCATCGGAATTGCACCCCGGCAAGAGTTCAGCACGCGTCATGTTCAGCACTCGTCAAGTACAGCACTCGCCGGGCGAGATGCTTGACAGCAACCGACGGCGGCCCGATTATGAGCTCGTACACCATGAGCGAAAACGCAAAACGGTCCCGGGTAAAGGGGCTCTTCAGTTCCCGGGCGAAGAGCCTCGAGTTGAGTATCGATCACTACCTCACACTCGCCGAGCAGAGCACGCTCCTGCTCGAGGACGCAATCAAGAAGTACCTCGATGATAAGCTCGATCTCTTCGAGAAGCAGCGCGAATCGCTCAATCGGGTCGAACACGAGGCGGATGAACTGAGGCGCAGTATCAAATACCGGCTGTATGCGGAAATGCTCATACCGGACGCCCGCGGCGACGTGCTCGGGGTGCTCGAGACACTCGACAACGTGGTCGACCAGGCGAAGGACGTCGCCAGTCACATCAGCATTGAGAAGCCGCAGGTTTATCCGTTCCTCAAGGATGATTTCCGCGAGCTCATGGAAATCTGCGTGAAGGCGGTCGGCGAAGTAACGCTTGCCGGTCGTGCGTTCTTCCGCGAGCTCTACCGCGTCACCGAGCATGTGGAGAAGGTCCACTACTGGGAGCATCAGGCCGACGAGGCCGAGGAGCGCCTGAAACGCAAAGCGTTCTCCTCGGATGAGATCAAACTGTTCCGGAGGATGCACATTCGCTACTTCGCCGAGGAGATCGGCTCGATCGCCGACGAGGCCGAGGCGGTTGCCGACCGCCTCTCGATCTACGCAATCAAGCGCAATCTATAGAGGCGGCGGAAGTCGATGGATCCGACCGGACTGCTCTTCCTGACAAGCGGCCTCTACATGGGCTGGTCGCTCGGAGCAAACGACGCGGCGAACATATTCGGCACAGCGGTCGGTACCCGGATGGTGCGATTCCGCACCGCCGCGGTCATTTGCGCGGTCTTCATTACGCTCGGCGCGGTACTCAGCGGAAGCGGGACCGCCGGAGGGCTTGCCGATGTCGGAGCGGTCAACGCGTTGGCCGGCTCGTTCGTGGTTTCGGCGACCGCCGCGGTCACCGTTACGGTCATGACGCGAGCAGGGTTACCGGTATCGACCACTCAAGCGATCGTCGGCGCGATCGTCGGGTGGAATCTGTTCTCCGGTAACCCAACCGACCCCGAGGCACTCACGACGATCGT
>PUOG01000352.1 GCA_003552745.1 Spirochaetaceae bacterium | reverse complement strand
GAGCCCGAATCGATCGTAGCGAACGCGGTGGAAGAGTAACAGTAGCGAGCCGTATTCCACTTTCCCATTGGGACGTTGGCAAGCGGTTAAGCCACCGGGTTTTGATCCCGGCATTCGCAGGTTCGAATCCTGCCGTCCCAGGATTCCACTCGGGGTGTGTCCCGGTCCTTCGACGGTAACCGAATCGTGGGGGCCGGTGACCACCGCGGTAGCGGAGACGTAAGGAGTTTTACAGATATGGAAGCGAAGACGCTGGCGACGGCGCTCAGAAGCGAACGAAAAAAGGGTGCTGCCCGACGGTTGCGCCGTAGCGGAAGCATTCCGGCGATCGTCTATGGCCACGGAGAGCCAACGGCTATCTCGATTGATGCGCGCGAGTTTCGCACAAAGTTCAGGCACGTATCGGAGAGCACGATCATCACGCTCGACGCCGGTGAGAAGAAGTTTGAAGTGCTGATCAAGGATTACCAGCAAGACGTGGTAAACGGAGGTATTCTCCATATCGATTTCTACGAGATCGAAGCGGGGAAAGCGGTTCGGACCAACATTTCCGTGCATATCGAAGGCTCGCCGAAAGGTGTGCGGGAAGGTGGTATCCTCGAGCATCCGCTGTATGAGTTGGAGATCGAGTGTCTGCCGAAGGATCTACCGGAGGATATGAAGATCGATGTCTCCGGGCTCGAGATCGGTGACTCGCTCCACGTTGCGGATCTGCAGCCGCCGGAGGGAGTGACGATTCTCTCGAATCCCGATCAGGTCGTGGCGCTCGTCTCTACTCCGCGTGCGGAGGAGGAGCCCGAGGCAGCCGAAGAGGAAGAACTCGCCGAAGGCGAAGAGGGAGTCGCAGAGGAGGCTTCCGAATCCGGAGAGGAGCAGGAAGAGGAGTAACACCGCCGTGTCGACCGATTTCACCGCGCTCTGTCTCGGTAACCCCGGCGAACGGTACGCAAAAACCCGGCATAATGCCGGGTTTTTTGTTGCCGAACAGGTTGCCCGAGCGCTCTCTTGCAGGCTGCGGAAGCGCCTTTTCTCGGCGTACTGCAGCTGCTACTGCCCCCCGTTGCTTGTTGCGACTCCTCTCACGTACATGAACCGGAGCGGAGAGATGCTTCGCCCTCTCGCGCGTCGCTACCCGACGCCGACCGGACGCCTCGTTATCGTATACGATCAGATGGATCTGCCCCCAGGCGTCATTCGGCTCAAGCGCGGCGGTGGGGCCGGCGGGCATCGTGGTGTCGCCAGCGTGCTCGAGAACTGCAGCGAGCAGCAGGAGGTTCTTAAACTATCGGTAGGCATCGGGCGGCCACCGGAGCACATGAGCATCACCGAGTATGTCCTCTCGCCGCCGGACGATTCGGAGGCGACGCTGCTTTCGGAGGCGTGCCGGAGAGCCGCCGATGTCCTTCTGCGACTGCGGTCGGAGGATGAAAGCACCGTGATGAGCGAAGTGAACCGTCGTGATCAAAGCTGATGACAGCCTTGACCAACGGTTCGTACGTGCGGCCCGTGAGATCGGTATCAACGAAGGTAAATTCCTCGTCGCAGTATCGGGTGGGCCCGACTCGACGGCGCTGGTCGAGCTCCTTGCTACGAACCGGCACGAGCTCGGTATCGACCTCGTGCTCGCCTATGTCGACCATTCGTTGAGAGGAAAGCGTGCGTCACGCCGTGAGCGACGCGCGCTCTATCGACTCGGCAAGCGACACTCCGTTCGCACACGGATCGCCGAGCTGAATCCGGAGGAGATTCGCCGCGGCGTGGAGGGGCTGGAAGCCGAAGCGCGGCGGCTGCGATACGAGGCGCTGGGGCGCATCTCCTCGGAGGAGGATGCAAAAGGCGTGATCGTCGCGCACCATCTCGACGATCAGGTCGAGACGGTGCTTATGCGCCTTATATGCGGGACGAGCATAGAAGGTCTGGCGGCGATGCGACCGTGCCTGGATCGGGCCGGTACCACCCTCTATCGCCCTCTGCTCTCGTTTCGTCGGGCCGAGTTGCGGACCGTAGCTCGCCGTTCAGGAGTCAAACCGGTTCGTGATCGCTCGAACCGCGATCGCAGGCGATTGCGCTCGCGCATCAGACGAGAGCTCCTGCCGCCGCTGGAGAGAATCAGGCCGTCATCGTTCGAAGCGATCGCCCGGTTGGCGGAGGAATCGGCAAGAGCATCGGATGCGCTGCGCGCTGTCGCACGGTCGGAGATCGTCGATCCGTGTCGCTTCGAGCGCAGGGCGTTCTTTGAGCGCGCGCCGTCGCTGCGGCTGATCCAGCTACACGAGGCAGTGCGTGTGGCATCCGAATCACCGGTCTACCGCATACCGCGCCGCTTTTTCGCTCCGCTACTCACCGAGACCGATCGTGGATTATCCGGGCGTGTAGCCACCGGCTACGGCGTTGAACTGGTACTCGATAGTGAAACCGTCTCGGTTTCTCCGATTTCGGTCGTGCGCGCGAAAGAATCGCTGGCGGTGCAACTGTTCGACGAAAACGGGCGTCGATCGGCGGACACTCATCCTGTACCGTTCGACTCGCTCTCTTTCGCGACCGAGCCGTCCCAGGAACCGCCGGTTGACAGATCGGCCTCCAGACGTTTTCTCTTTTCGGTAGAGGTGATCTGTCCGGTCGTAACCCGTCGAGCGTCCCCGCGCGATGCGCATGCATTCGGACAGACGCGGGCCGGATTCAAGCGGCGCATCGAGCGGCAGCCGACGCACTTCCTCGTGCTCTGCGACGGGGCAGGGCCGAGAGTACTGTTCGAGGTCGATGATGAGGGTGAGATTTCGTTCGAGATGGCAGTCGATGCCGATACGAAACATGCGACTACGCACGCCGCTGCCGGTGAGAAGCTTGCAATAGCAGGGTATATCGCCGAGAAGAGTAGTAATGGTGGAGAACGGTGAGGTATCTGAGTCGAATTGAACCGCCGATGAGCTTGCCGGGTGTGAGAATAGCCTTTCGCGTTATCGCTTCGCTTGGAGCGTTACTGATCGCCGTGTCCGGCCTGACCGCACAGTCACAACAGTTGAGTGACCTGTACGCACGAGAAGCGTACGGACTGATCGACGCGCATCCGGAAGAGGCGGGAGAGCGAGCGGAGACTTCTCTCCTGTATGACCGGGAAAACTCGGACGCGCTGTACGTGCTGGCGATGGTCGAATCGCTCGATCAGCAGACACTGCATAGCGCCGCCGACAGGCTCGAAGAAGCGATCGAGCTCGGGCGGTTCCGGCACACCTCCGAACGTGACGCGCGGCTGCTCCACTCCGAGATTCTGCTCGACTCCGGAGAGTACGAGAAGTCGCGTTCGGTACTCGAGCCGATCCTGATCGGAGATCCGCTCGACCGGGATGCGCTGTGGCTTACGGCGAGGGCTTTGAAGCGTTCCGGCGATAGCGCAGCGGCTCACGAGACCGCGCGAGAAGCGGACACTCTCTACCCCGACGACCCGCGGTTTTTCCGGGTCCTGCTCGAACTCGACGACGCTCCGGGATTCGAGGAGCTACGTCGCATCGAAAACGACCCTATGCCGGAGAACCAGCACTGGTATGCCCTGTTGCTGCGTTACGTGCAGGTGGCTGCGACCGAATCCGATCGCGAGCGTGCGGTCCGGCTCTATCTGGAGCACCACGGTGACGATCCGGCGATCTTCGGGTATGCACACCATCTCGATGACGAGGACCGGATTACCCGTTTCTTCGATCTCGGTGGCGATCGCGATATAGGGCTCATTCAGGCGCTGTATGCGGAGGTCGGAGAGCGTGGGCGCGATATGCTGCGCGATCGCTTCGATGACTTCTCCGGAACGCTCATCCTTGACCGGGAACGGAGGGGACTCGCCGACGAACGGTTCGATTTCGAGAACGGTCTTCTCGTGCGTTGGGAGATCGACGAGAGGGTGGATGGCAGGCCGGAGTGGGTGGTCGAGTTCTCCTCCGACGACGGAGATCCGCGACGAGTCGTTCGGCGCATCGATTCCCCTGAAGGTCTCGATGTAGTTGATCTGACATACCGGCACTATCCGGAGGTAGCGCACGCCGCCACGGGCGACGAGCGGATTTTTCTGCGACCGAGGAGTTTCGAGTATCCGATTCTCGACCCGGAATCGCCATGGTTCGAGACCGAGCATTCGGTATTCTTCCCGTTTTCTCTATCAGCGCCCCCATTCGAGCCTGAGCGGGATCGGCTGCTAACCGAAAGCTATCTCGTTCAGCGACGAGACGACGACCGGATCCACGCCTCCGTTCGAATGCGCAACGGCGTTCCGGTTCTCGAGAGCCGGGATACACTCGGCGATGGACGGGTCGATGCGGTACTTTACTATGAGGATGGCACGGTCCGGCGTGCGTTACGTGACCCGACCGGTGACGGTGTCTTTAATGTGTTCGAGGAGTATGACGACGGTGTACTCTCGTGGATAGGGTATGACAGCAACAGGGACGGCATCTATGACTTTATCGAGAGCTATGAAGATGGCAGACTCGCGGAGTGGGACTACGATGGAGACAGGCGGGTTGACGTGCGACACGAGACATTCGTCGACGAGTCGACCCGGACACGTTTTCTCCGATTTCTCGAGCCTCCGATCGAGTTGCGAATCGACCGTATCTGGACGACGCCGATTCCGATGCAGTAGCCACCTTCGAACCGGTGTACCACCGGCGGCGCAACGGCGCCGAACTCCCGTTCTCCGGTTGGCGCTATTCGCTCTGCCTCTGGTACTCTTCGTAGGCTGTGCAACGGCACCCGACTCCGCCGAACCGCTGCCGACCAGGCAGGATGTAGTCGAGCGGACGATTCGCGAGCGAATCGAACGCGGGGAGTCCTCGCGCGCGATTCAGCGTCTGAGCGGCCTCGAAGAAGACGCCCTTCCAAACGAAAGCTTCACCGCGCTCTGGTCGGAAGCGGTAGCCGGAATCGAGCAAGAGTTCGATCGACATGTGTCGGAGGGCAATTGGGAGCGTGCCGTCGCGGCCTACCGGTCGTTGCGGACGATCGCCGAACACGGTCGCCAAAAGGATGATGCGAGCGCGTTCGAAGAGCGTGAGGCAAGCGATTGGGATCTGAATGAGTTATACATCGCCTGGGCGAACTCGTATCGCGAAGAAGGTAACGAGGTCGCGGCCTTGAATCTCTTTCTCAAAGCTCCGCGATTCGGCGAGAGTCCGGAGGACGACCTGATTGAGTACGGCCGGCTTGCCGTCGAGCAGAACCACCGTTTCGCCGTGGAGTCGGTAATCACCGCCCTTGAAAAACGGGAAGTGGAGGTTCCGGAGTCGCTCACCGACTACGTTTCGTCGAGGACCGAGATCTCGGATATGCTCGTCGGAACAGCAACGGTCGAGGTTGATCGGGGTATCCGGATTCGCGACGGGGTCGGCCAGCGTGATCAGGTCATGGGAAGCGGATTCTTCATCGACAAACGCGGCTACCTCGTAACGAACTATCACGTCATACGAAGTGAGGTCGACCCGAAGCACGATGGGTATTCGCGTCTGTACATACGTCTCTCGGAGAATCCGAGCCAGCGTATTCCGGCACGGGTGGTCGGCTACGACCGAGCCCTCGATGTCGCGCTCGTAAAGGCGGAGGTCGAGCCTCAATACGTGTTCTCGTTGACCGACGTGCGCGAGCTGAGACCGGGGGCAACGGTGTACGCGATGGGCTCACCCGGCGGACTCTCGAGTTCGATCAGCTCCGGGATTATCTCGGCCACCGGTCGACGCTATCTGCAACTCGGGGAAGCGATGCAGATCGATGCCGGATTGAATCCGGGAAACAGCGGCGGCCCGATCGTGGACGAGTCCGGACAGTTGGTGGGCGTCGCCTTCGCGGGAATACCGCAGTTCGAGAACGTTAACTTCGCTGTCCCGAGCCTCTGGATTCAGCACGTCGTGCCACAGCTCTATCAGGGCAACGCTGTGCGTCATTCATGGCTGGGAGCTTCCGTTCACGAACGACGCGGTGCGCTGGAGGTGAAGTACGTATTGCCGAACAGCCCTGCCCACGAGGCCGGGCTACGAGTCGGCGACTCGATAACGGCTATCGACGGCTCGGAGGTCGGCACGCTGGCGGAGGCGCAGGAACTCATGCTCGAGCGGCAGCGCGGTTCGCTAGTTCGTGTCGACTGGACGAGGGACGGCAGTGAGCGTCATGGCCTGCTCGCCTTGGCAGAGAGACCTCACAATCCGGTATTGGAGGCCGTGGACAAGGACGTAAAAACGGCTGTGCTCGCACCGCTGTTCGGCATGACCGTCCGTGAGATCTCGAGAAGCATCTTCCGCACGAACTACACGATCGAACGGGTTTTTTCCGGCGGTATCGCCGACGAAACGGGACTCTCCCCTCAGGATCCGTTCACGTTGCAAGACCTGGTTATCGACGAGGAACGAGGAGTTGCGATACTCCGGATATCGATACGTCAACGAAAGGCCGGATTCATCACCCGGGGCATACAGCTTGCGAGCTTGCTGGAGATCGACAATTTCATATGATGGTAGTTCATGAGTGAAGCTACTCGAACACGACGGCTCCCGGCTCCGGCGCGTGATCGGCGGGAGTGCATATGAGTCGTAATCCAGCGAATGCAATGCGCCTGGGCGACCGCGAGTTTCGCATGCTTGCCGAGTACATCGAAGGGACATACGGGATAAGAATGCCGGAAACGAAACGGGTTATGCTGGAGAGCCGGCTGCACAAGAGACTCCGTATGCTCGATATGACCGACTTTCGGGAGTACCTCGAGTACGTGTTCGAGAATCCCTCCGGTGACAACGAGCTCGTCAATATGGTAGATGCGGTCACTACGAACAAGACCGAGTTCTTTCGTGAACCCGACCACTTCGATTGGCTCGCGTCGAATCTGGAGAGATTATACGAGGATTACGGGTGGGGAAGTCGTGAGAAGCCGCTCAAGATCTGGTCGTGCGCCGCATCAACCGGTGAAGAACCTTATACGCTTGCGATCGTGATGGAAGAGTTCCGCCGAACGTATCCTCGGTTCGAGTACACGATTTTCGCAAGCGATCTCTCCTCCGGTGTTCTGGAGCAGGCGCGTAAGGCGGTCTACCCCGAGGCACGAATCGAACCGGTCAGCCCGCAGCTGAGGTCGCGCTATTTCTTGCGCAGCAGGGACCGTTCGCTCGCGCTGGTGAGGGTGAAGCGCGATCTGCGCCGCCGGATCCGCTTCGCGAGGCTGAATCTTATGGATGACGACTACCGACTTCGAGAGAATTTCCACGTGGTCTTTTGTCGTAACGTCATCATCTACTTCGAGAGGCCGCGGCAAATGCAGATCCTGGGGAAGCTCGTGGGCTACCTGGTGAGCGGCGGCTATCTCTTCCTCGGACACTCGGAAACGCTCGCTGGAGCGACACTCCCTGTGCTCAATGTCGCTCCAACCATCTACCAGAGATCCGAACATGGCTAACGAGATAACGAAGGTGATGATCATCGACGATTCCGCTGTCGTTCGCGAAACGATGAAAGAGCT
>PUOG01000225.1 GCA_003552745.1 Spirochaetaceae bacterium | reverse complement strand
CGTGCGCGACTTCGTCGAACGAATCGCGCTGCGATCGATGACGAAGGCGATCTACTCGATCGACAACGTCGGACATTTCGGACTCGCATTCGACGCATATACGCACTTCACCTCTCCGATCCGGCGGTATGCGGACCTGACCGTGCACCGCTTACTCAAGAGCTACAACAGTCGCTTCAGCAGGGTCCGGAAGTCTCTGCGTGAAGACCTCGAAGCGATCTGCGATCAGTGCTCACGCGCCGAACGCGTTGCCGTCGAGGCCGAGCGCGACTATCAGCGCAAGAAAACAATGGAGTTTCTGCATCGTAGAATCGGCCGATCGTATCGAGGCGTCATCGCCGGTGTCTCACGCTACGGCATGTTCGTCGAGCTCGAGCACTACCCGATCGAAGGCATGGTGCCGGTCGAAAGCATCGGCGAGGACACCTATCTCCTCGACGAAGACAACTTTCGCTTTGTGGGCGAGTCGAGCGGAGTGTCGTACCGAATCGGCGATCCGGTGCGGGTGAAGATCCGCTCGGTTGATGTAAACGAGCGCCGAGCGTATTTTGATCTACAGGAGCTCGACCGCTCCGCCGCAAGTTAGCTATGTCCGGCCAGGAGATGAAATAGATCGTGTCGCTCTATCGAATTCACTTCAAATGGAAAGACAAAAACGTCACGTTGCGTGCCCGAGGGCTCGACCTGACCCATCCGTACTTCGTAAGCATTACCGAGCTGCAGTTTCCCACCGAGACGAGACGCATTATCGATCCGAGCCAGGACGAGCTCAAGCGAGATTTCGGAAGCGCGAAGAACCTCATGATTCCGTTCCAGACGGTAACGTTGATCGAGGAGCTCGATGAGGATCGCCCCGAGCCCGGCAGCAAGATCAAACCGTTCACCGTCGTGGATAAAGACGATGAGGATGATGACGAGGAAGATCCAAATGAGGACACGCCGCCGACGTTCGATAAGTGAACGCGCATGATTCCGAGAGAAGGCTGGAAACCGGACTTCCCATCCGAACTCGTCGAGCTCTTCCGTGCCGAAGGGCTCGAGGTGGCCGGAATCGCGCCCGCCGAACCGGCTCCCGAAAGCGCGGACGAGTACGAGAGGTGGATCGCCGAGGGAAAACACGGGAGCATGGGGTATCTCGTCGAACACGCCCCGATGAAATTCCATCCGGATACGTTGCTGCCCGGTTGCCGCAGCATCATTGTTGCGGCGCTGAACTACTACCAGGAGGCAACGTGGCGCCGGGCGGACAATCTGGCTGCTCCGGCGCGCGGCGGCGCGCGACGGCCGACCGACGAGAGGGAAAATGCCGGGGCAAGCGCCCGGCCGAACGCCCCGGCCGGCCGCATAGCCCGCTACGCATGGGGCCGCGACTACCACAAGGTTCTCGGGAAACGATTGCGAAGGATCGTGCGCAAACTCGGCGAGCAGTACCCCGGCGAGTCGTTCCGCAGCTTCACCGACGCGGTGCCGCTCGCCGAGCGGTACTACGCCGAACGCGCCGCCATTGCATTCACCGCGAAGAACACACTTTCGATCTCCAGCGACTTCGGCAGTTGGTTCCTCATCGGCGAGATTCTGTCGACGAAGGAGTTTCCTTCAAGCGAGGACGCCCGTGACCGCCACGGCGCCTGTCCGACTAACTGCACCCGTTGCATCGACATCTGCCCTACCGGCGCCCTCTACGCGCCGCACCGTATCGATGCATCGAGATGCATCAGCTACCTGACCATCGAGCACAAGGGCGAGGTCCCCGTTGAGCTGCGTGCCAAAATGGGAAACTGGCTCTTCGGCTGCGACCTCTGCCAGGAAGTGTGCCCGCTGAACGTTCGCGCCCAGCAGACCGGTGTCAGCGACTTCCTCTCGGTGAAAGCCGGAGAAGCGCTCGAGCTGCGGGAGGTTCTGGAAATAGAGGATGATGATGAATACACCCGGCGCTTCGCCGGCTCCCCGCTGATGCGCGCCAAACGTCGTGGTCTGCTTCGAAACGCCTGCATAGCCGCCGCGAACACCGGTGCCCGAGAGATCCTACCGTTGCTCCGCCGCCGCGCCGCCGACTACGACCCGATTATCGCCTCGCACGCGCAGTGGGCGGTCGAGCAGCTCGAATGCGGGGGCGGCAAGGACGCGGGCGGCTGAGCGCGTCGGCCCTACTCCCCGGCCCCTGATGCGTCGAGCGACTCGAGAACCTTCCGCGGCACCGACCATTCGAGCCACTTCATGAGCAATTCGCGCTGAAACCGGACCGGATACGGTGCTTCGCCCGGACGCTCCTGCTGCAGTCGTGTTCGCAGACGCGACATGCACATCCCGGCACTCACGGTAATATTGAAACTCTCGACGAAACCGTACATCGGAATGCGCAAGGTATCGTCGGACAGCTCGATCGCCCGATCACTTACCCCGCTCTTCTCGTGGCCGAAGACGATCGCTACGGGCCGGTCGAGCGGCAGCGAATCGGGCGAGTGGCCGCTTCGGTGCGGAGTAGTCGCCACCACGCGATAGCCGCGCTCGTGAAGCGAAGCAATACATCGCTCGGTGTTTCGCCTGTCCGAATCCCGCCACCGCTGCATATCGAGCCACTTCGCCGCGCCCTGTGTCACTCCGGGGCTGAGCTGAAACCGGTGGTCGTTCTCGACGATGTGCATCTCGTGAATACCGAGCCCTTCGCACGTCCGCGTCACGGCGGTGGCATTGAACGCATTACAGACATCCTCGAGAACCAGCGTTATCCGACCGGTACGGGCGGCCGCGACCTCCTGCAACCGCGCGAGTCGCCGCTCGGTCACGAATCGGGAGAGAAGCTCGATTCGCCGTTCGATCTCATTGGATTCGGTGCTGTTCATCTGCGTGCGGAGATGCTACCGTTCGAGGCTGATCGTGGCAATCGACGCGCTCTCGCCCATCGCGATGAAAGAGCTACACGCCCCACGCGAGGTCATGCAGTCCCCTCTGTGGGCGGAAACCAAGCGCCGCCTCGGGTCCCGGGCACACGCTTTTTCCGTCTCGATCGACGAAACCGCTACGACAATTCTCGCGCTCGATCAGCAACCCGACGATACCGCCGGCGTCTGCTATGTGCCGCACGGGCCTGACCTCGACGCGCCGCCGGACGACTACGCCGCCGCGATGTTCGATCTCGCATGGGCAATGCAGCCGCATCTTCGGCGACACATCGCGTGCATCCGGTTCGATCCGCCGTGGCCGAGTCTCTATTGGGAAGATGATTATGAGTACCGCGGCAAACCGGCGGCCCATCTCCAGGAGATCCGTATGAACTTCGGCCGCCCCTCCGGCCCGGTGCGCAAGGCGCCGACCGATGTGCAGCCGGTCGATTCGCTGCTCCTCGACCTCTCCCCCTCCGACGAACGGCTTCTCGCCTCGATGAAGCCGAAGACGCGATACAACATCCGGCTGGCGTTGCGGCACGGAGTAGTCGTCGACCACTTCGCTCCCGGCGACCAGAACCTCGGCCGCGCTCTCGAGGAATGGAATCGTCTCGCTGAGGAAACCGAATCGCGTAACGGTCTCGCAATCACCGACCCGATCCATATCCGCGCACTCTTCGAAGCGGCATCCGATCTTCGCGGCGCAGCTGCCGCCGGGGCGACCGTGTATCTCTCGATCGCGCGGGTCCCATTCGGGCCGAATGCCGGCAGGCCGCTCGCCGCGGCGGTCATCGCGAGAACCGCCGACCGCGCGTTCTATCTGTACGGCGCATCCTCCGGCGAAGAACGCCGGCTCATGGCGCCGTACGCGGTGCAGTGGGACGCGATTCGCGCGGCAAAGGCGGCGGGCTGTCGCGATTACGACTTCTGCGGAATTCCGCCGGCGCACGACCGGAGCCATCCGCTCTACGGCCTGTACCGCTTCAAGCGCGGCTTCGGCGGCCGGGAGGTACACCGATGCGGATGCTGGGACGTGCCGCTCGACGACGATGCGTACGAAGTCCTGCGTGCGCGCGAGTCGGCCGGCCCGAGTTTTCACGAATAGCGCGATACGTACGGCGCCGGCAGCGGTACGCCGCACCACGCGGCAACGGCCGGCCTCGGTATTAGCGGATAACTCGACGACGCCGGCACCGGCACGCCCTCCTGATGCCCTACCCGCCCCAGAGCGGCCGCGGATAGCTCCCGTCGTCAGCGAGTTTCCCGAGCGCGGCGACGACCGACTCGCGGTCCTCGCGATACGTCACGCCGAACCACTGTCCGCTGCTCGGAAGGACGGTCATCCGGGCTTCGCCACGCGCGATGAGCTCGTCGACTACCGTGGGTATGTAGTACTCGGCTTTCGGATCGCCGGCGTTACGCCGGAGGAACTCGGCGAATCCACGTTCGATGGCCGGAAAGAACGTCGGGGTAAATCCGAACATATTCATACTGACCGTCGTGTCGGGAGCGAGCGTCATGCGAGATCCGTCGTTGAGCTGACTGACGATCGCTGAGCCGTCGCGGAATATCTCCTTGTGCTCCACGATCCGCTTCAACGCGCCTGCGTCGTCGGTCTCGCACACCGCGCGCGAGACGCTACCGTTCGGCGACAGCGTGTGGTCGACGCGAAAACCGACCATCGCGTACTCGTTCTCGTCGCTCGCACGCTCGGCGAGCCAGGCACCGAGGATCGTATACGCCTCGCGGCCGTAGAAATCGTCGGCGTTGATCGCTGCGAACGGCTCGTTAACCGCCTTACGGGCGGCCCACACCGCGTGAGCCGTGCCCCACGGCTTGCTCCGGCCGGCGAAATCGACGCCGGCTACAGGCAGATCATCCATCTCCTGAAAGACATAGCCTACATCGACGTGCTTCTCGAAGCGTGACCCGACAAAACGGCGAAAATCGTCCTCGATATCTCTCCGGATCACGAATACGACTCGGCCGAATCCGGCCTGAAGCGCATCGTAGACCGAGTAATCGAGAATCGCCTCACCATCCGGTCCTACGCCGTCTATTTGCTTTATGCCGCCATAGCGGCTCCCCATTCCCGCTGCGAGAACTACCAGTGTCGGTCTCATGCCTCCCGATATACAACACATCAATTACTTGAATCCAGCCGGCGGGATGGTTAGCTTCTTATATAGCCCATGAAAGTCACCTGGCACGACAGAATTCGCGATATTCCCCAGGACGAGTGGGACCGGCTCGCCGTACCTCTGAAAACACCGCTGCTCGAGTGGCAATGGCTGCGCGTTCTGGAGGACTCCGAGAGTATCGATCCGGCGGAAGGATGGCATCCGCAGCATGTAACCGTCTGGGACGGCGATCGCCTCGCAGCGGCCGCGCCGCTCTACGTGAAAACCCATAGTATGGGAGAGTTCGTGTTCGACTTCGCGTGGGCCGATGTGGCGCACCAGATCGGGGCGCCATACTACCCGAAGCTGGTGGGAATGAGCCCGGCAACCCCGTCCAATGCGTTTCGTCTGCTCATCGACCCGGATCGCGGTGACGACCAGGTACTCGTTTCGAAGCTTCTCGACGAAATCGAGCGCTACGCCGACGATCAGCAGCTCGGCGGAATAGCGTTCAACTTCATCGATCGCGAATGGAAGCCGGTATTCGAACGGCACGGTTATACGGCGTGGCGTCACCAGAGCTACGAATGGGTGAATGAAGACTTCGAGAGCTTCGAAGACTATCTGTCACGTTTCAACAAAAATCAACGACGGAATATCCGTCGCGAACGGCGCAGCATGGAGCGTCAGGGCGTTCGAATCGAAATCAAGACGGGGGACGAGCTCACACCGGCACTCTTCGACCGTATGTGTCGCTATTACGAGCTGCATAACGCACAGTTCGGGCCTTGGGCGGCGAAATTCCTCAATCGCCGCTTTTTCCGACAGCTCGGCGACGCATTTCGCCATCGCATCGCGTTCGTCTGTGCGTACCACCCCGAGTTTTCGCTCGAATCGGAGAAGCCGGTGGCGATGGCATTCCTTATATTGAAAGGTGATGAGATGCTCGGGCGGTACTGGGGGGCGGCCGCACACATTCCGGATTTACACTTCAATTGCTGCTACTATGCGCCGATCGAGTGGGCGATCGAGAACGGCTATCGCCGATTCGACCCTGGAATGGGATCGTCCCACAAGGTACGGCGAGGTTTCAGGGCGATTCCCAGCTACAGCATGCATCGATTTCAGGATGAACGGATGAGAGTCATCATGGAGACGAACATCGATCGCATCAACTCGATGGAAGAGCTGCATATCGGGGAGCTTAACGAAGCCAGGCCGATCAAACGTACCGATCAGACCCGCAACGGCAAGGAGGGGGCCGCATCATGAAGGCGGTCTTCCTGACCGAGCCGGGAGAGCTGGAGCTGAACGATATCCCGGCTCCCACGTGCGGGAACGGGATGGTGAAGGTGCGAATCGAATCGGTCGGTGTTTGCGATGACGACTTGAGCGCTTATCGCGGTCAGAATGAGTATCAGCGCTACCCGATCGTGCTCGGACGCGATGCCGCCGGTGTGGTGGTCGAGACCGGCGAAGCGAAAGAGAACGGAGATCCACGAATCATCACCTTTCAGCGAGCGTCGGTAGACCCCGGTGCCCGTGTGGTTCTCCTGCCCCACCGTATCCCGCGAGACCACGATCTCGACGTCTGTTCGGAGCGCTGTCGCTACGATCGAATGGGACTGCTCGGCTTCAATGTCGACGGCGCGCTTCGTGAGTACGCAGTCCTCCCGGTCGAACAGGTCGCCGTGCTGCCGGACAACGTCACCTTGAAGGAAGCGGTCTTCGTGCAGTCGATCTGCAAGGCGCTGAACGCGGTCGAGTCTGCCGCCCCTGAGGAAGGTGACACCGTCGCGATCATGGGCGCCGGAGATGTCGGGATTATCGCCGCACAGATCGTTCTCGCTCACGCCGCTCGGCCGATTCTCATCGATCCGGCACAGTCACGTCTGGAACTCGCTAAGGCAATGGGGGTTACCCACGTCGTGAATCCGTTCGCTTCGTACGCGGCAGAGGAGATCGAGTGGATCACCAGCGGCGATATGGCCGATTCGGTTATCGATACCGCAGGTGAGCCAGCCGGTATGGGTAGCTGTCTGCAGTTTGCCGGAAGTGGCGGCCGCGTTGTGCTAACGAAAAAACCGGCAGAAAAGACGACCGCCGATCTACGCTACATCATCGATCGTGATCTGTCGGTTCACAGCTGCGGCAACACTACTTGCGATGTCGACGCGGCGATGCGTCTGCTGCTCGATCGCACGGTGGAGGTAGGCTCTCTCGTATCGGCGACACTCCCGATGGAGGCTGCTCCGCTGATTATTCCATCGGTCGCGCGCAATCCCGGACACTATATGCGGGTTGTCCTTTCCAACGGTTCCGGGTCGTGATAGCGCTGGCGTGCGACGGGCTCAACCGAGCGCCGGAACGTCTACCGAATGACGACAGACAAAGATGAATTCCGTGCCCGAGCTCGTCGGGCGCCGGTCGAAGCTTCCATACCCCGCCTCGATCCGGAGTCCGGAGGCAATCAGTCGCACCTGCAGCTGATACTCATAGTGGTAGCGCAGAACAAGCCGGTCGCAGTAACGG
>PUOG01000344.1 GCA_003552745.1 Spirochaetaceae bacterium | reverse complement strand
GGCGGTCGGTCTCCTCCTCCCATCCTTCGATGGATATCGCGGGGCTGATGTTTCCGAGCTCGGCCATGCGGGCTGCCACCTCGTCGGTGATCAGCGTGCCGTTGGTGTACATCATGAAGAATTCGTTCGGATGCTCGGCGACGACATCGAGCATCTCCTTGCCCCGGCTGTAGTATTTCAGCGGCTCGCCGCCGGAGATGACGCTGAAGTGCGACCCCCACTCCTCGCGCTTCTCGTCGAGCAGACGGGAGAAGACCTCGTAGTCCATGGTCGTCGTGTCGGCGAGCGTGCTCGCGGCATAGCACCCTTTGCACTGCAGGTTGCACGCCTTCGTCGGGCTGATGGTGAGGAAGCTCGGCGGCCACTCGCCGTGCTTTTCGTAGTACGGCTGCATGCGTGCTCCCTCGCCGACGAGCACATTATCGATAAAGGTCGAAAGCAGCGATCGGATTACGCTGCGTCCGATCGTCCCGCGTTCGACTCCGCGATCGACCGAGTGGAGCAGGTTCATGATTGCGCGTTTTCGCATCTTCACGATGCGCTCGGGCATGTTGCGGAAGTTCTGTTCGTCGAGCGAGCGGGAGAGCAAACGGTCTGCTTTCCGCAGCAGCCACCTCCGCGTCATCTTCGACTGAATCGCGGTGTCGAGAGCTGCGGCGCCACCCCTCTTCCAGATACTCCGCAGATCTACTCCGTTCATCGCATCGCCCCCTTTGCGCACGTTCGGTGAGCTATTTTTTACTGAACGTATGATCAGGCTAGGGCCGCGTAGCAGGATTGTCAATCTTCGCGGAGGGGGTAGGAGGCGAACACGACCGCTGCCGCAGCGACACTAAACGGAATAGTGTTGGGCGAACGGTTCCCGCACGCTGACCCCGGCCGGCAGGTACGTTGCAACACGTGGATAGTCCGGCGGCACCGATACGTTGCCTCGGCGACAATAGTCCGGCCACGTGCCGGTGAAGTAGTCTCACGATGATGGGCCGTCGCGGTATCGCCGGATAAACTCCTCCATCTCTTCGATGTAGCGTTCTAGTGCCGCCTTCCCGGCGTCGGTAATGCGGACCGTCGTAAGCGGTCGCCTGCCGCGAAACTGCTTGGTGACCTGCACGTAGCCCGCTTCCTCGAGATTGCGGAGATGCGAGGAGAGATTTCCCGGCGTGAGCTCCGCCTTCTCCTGAATCTCGGTGAACGGTAGCTGGGCGTCCGCGCTCGTCGCGAGGAGCGTCACGATCGAGAGCCTGGTGCGATCGTCGAGCATGGTGCGCTCGCCGTGGTTCATGATCGATCGGCCTCGCGTTTCACCCGGTTGCAGAGCACGCCGAATATAAGGAACCCCGGGCCGATTCCCGCGGCGGTGAGCACGAGCGCCGATATCTCCGGCAGGAGTACCGCGGCGCCGGTCACGAGGTACAGCCAGAGAGCGGCGAGCATGTATTCCTTGAGCAGGAACGCGACCGCGTAGAGCATGAATGTCGTACCGATTCCGCCGGCAATCGCGGCGAGCACCAGGTTACCGGCGCCGGCCCGACCGGCAACGATCGCAAGCACCGTCGCCAGAAGCACGACCGCCCCCTGCGCGTGTATGGCCGGATGCTCGGCAAGCTCGTCGAAGAGGGTAAGCAGTGTATAGCGGCTGTCGACTTTCCGGGCGGCGCGCGTCAACGCGGCGTTCTTCCAGACTCCCACAGCTATCACCGCAAGCGCCGTCACGCTGATAAGGATGATGAGGACACCCGGCGGTGCTGCACCGATTGTCCCGTACCGGCGGCCGGCAATTTCCCACGCGAGCGGCAGGATAATCGCAAGCATCCCAATTGCGATTCCGACTCCTCCCATGACCGGTGCCGCGAGAATGTGGCGTAGAAAGCCGCTGTTCGCGCGGATCGCCGATTTGATGATCGAGATGTCCTTCGTCAGCCCTTCGAGTCCGTTTTCGTCGGTACTCATCGATCGTGTTCTCCCATCGTCACTTATCTTGATGCAAAGTACTTTGCATTACAGAGTAAAATGGTACGACCGGCTTGCGACTCTGTCAACGCGACAGTCGCTCGCGCCACGGTTACTCACGCAGTTGCCCACGGATCTCGAGATCGCCGCTGCTCTATCCGTCGGCGGCGTGAGCGTCGTCGTTCACGCCGAGCAGCGCGACGGGGCGGATCGGGTCGCTCTTACCCTTTACCAGGACGGCATCGAGTCGCTCGAATCGGTAGCGGGAGTCGAGCTCGGCGGCGAAGCGTTCGGTGACGAGAAGCTCGGATTCGACGGTGCGGGTCAGCTCTTCGATGCGGGAAGCGGTATTTACCACATCGCCGATGACAGTGTACTCCATGAGTTCGTCGCTGCCGATAACTCCCGCCATGACATTGCCCGTATCGATGCCGATACCCATATGCAACGGCCGGTCGCCGCCCGAACGCAGGCGCTCGCCGTACTCGTCGAGCGCCCGCAGCATAGCGAGCGCCGCGCGCGCAGCGTCGTGCGTGTGCCACGGATTCGGCTCCGGCGCGCCGAAGATCGCAAGTATTCCATCACCGAGAAATCGCACCACGAATCCGTTGTGCTCGCGAACGACCCGGCTCATGTCGCGGAAGTAGCCGTTCAGAATGCGAACGACCGACTCCGGAGGCAACGTTTCGCTGAGCGAGGTGAAACCGACGAGGTCGGCGAAGAGTGCGCTGATCGTTCGGCGCTCACCGTGGGTCGAGACGCCGCGATCGATCACGCTTTCTACGACCTCCTGCGGGACGAAGCGCTGGAAAGAGAGTTGCAGGTTCTCGAGGCGGTCGGTAGCTCGGTTGAGTGCACGGCGCAGGCGGCGGTTGGCGCGGAGCAGCGAGAGCGATGTGACCGCGAGAGCGCTCGCACCGGCCAGGAGCGCAATGAGGGCAACGAGCTGCGTATCCATCACCCTAACCGACCCCCTGAACGACCGTGAAGCGACACATGGCATTAGCCACCGCGAGGAATAGGATCGCGTCGTCTGCCACCTCGGAACCTTCCTGCTCGCGCAGGGCGCGAGTCTGTCGTACGATTGGTGCGGGATTCTGTACGCGCACCGAGGTTCGTGCGAGCTCGAGCAGGCGGCGGTCGGATTCGTTGAGCGAGCGAGTGTCGAGTCGCGTGAGAAGTGCTTCGATCTCTTCGCCCGACAGTCCACCGCGTTCCAGCCAATAGCGGGCGATCTGCTGTGACACGTCACACTGAACGAGACGACCGACAATGCCGGCCATCATTGCACGCGTACGGAGCGGTATGGTCGATTCGCCCCACGCCAGGCCGAGGATGTGTCGGAAACCGTGTAGTGCAGGTACGTCGGGGAGCGAGCTGAGAAGACGCGCGCCCGGCCCATCGTATTCGCTTGACCGGCGTGCGCGGGCGGTGTTGAGTCGTCGTTTGCGGTGCGCTTTCCATCGCGCTACCAACCGTGTGAACGTGTGATACCACCGGTCGACGTTATCCGGGATGTGCATCGGCTGCAGGTTGGATGCTGCTCCGATGCGGTTCGCAACAATGGTGGCGGCGGCCACCGCGGCGGCTTCGGTGATGGCCGGCGCGGTGAAGCCGTGATCGTGAAGCGGTCGCAGCTCGCCGGGGCCGGGCCGCGGGTTCGAGCGGGATAACCGGCGGGCGAAGATCAGCGCTGCGCGATCACCTTCCGGAAGCGCAGGGCCGTAGAGGTCGGCAAGGATATTCTGCACCTCACGCTCGGAAAAACCGCTGGCGAGCATGGTGAAGCGGGTACTCTGTACGCAGTAGCGACACGAGTTGTCCTGAGAGACGACCAGGGCGATTAGCGACTCAAGCGATCGCGGAAGGTGCTCGACCGGAAGGTTTGCAGCCGTCGACATACACTCGACGAGTTTCGGGCCGACTTCGGTTTCGTCCGCGGGAAGCGCCTCTTCGGAGCGCGGCACGGCTCGTCCACTCGTGCTCATTGTGTTCTAATTATACCGGCAAGGTGGTTGCGGGCGCAAGGAATTCTTAATAGCGAGGGTTTCGCGCAACAGATCGACGCGAGTCCGGCGGCAGTCCGCCCGCCCGCTTCTCCCGGCAAGACAGAAGTGACGATCAACGGTAGGCTGTGTCGAGTTCGATATGCACGACCTTCTCGCCTTTCCGGTACTGTTTGTGTTGGGGGTTGTCGGCTGGGGTGTTTTCTCGCTTCTGCGCGCTCCGGTGCCCCGAGTTCACTCCGAATCGGGCATGATCCGCCGCACCTCGCCGGTGCCGACACCGTCGCGCGGATCGGCGCCGTAGTCGATGCGGCCGCTCTCACGGTCGACCACGAGTACGTAGCCGCTGCCTTCGAGCCCGCCGGTGCCGCCGTCGAAAATCTGGTGTCCCCGCTGCTCGAGCTCGGCGATGACCTGTTCATCGAAACCGTCTTCAAAGCGAATGTCGTTGCCGACGCTGTGCGGATAGCTCACGCCGGGGAATCCGCGACTGAGAAATCGCGGGCGGGTCACCGCCTCTTCCGGAGTAGCCCCGAACTCGTGGAGCGCGAGGAACTGCTGAGACTGCACTTGAGGCTGAGTGTCACCGCCGGTGTTTCCCCCGAGGATGTACGGTGCGCCGTCGGCGAAGACCATGTACGGGTTGCTCGTGTGGCGGACCTTCTTGCCCGGCTCGATCACGTTCGGGTTTTCGGGGTCGCGGTGCATCATCGTCATGCGGCTGTTGATGTGTATTCCGGTGTCCGGAATCACGAGAAACTGTGCGCCGATGCTGGTCGTGACCGCGGCCGCGTTGCCTTCCGGATCGATGATGTGAAACGTCGTAGTGCTGTGCGCTCCCGCATCGGCGATCGACCGCTCGGCGCCGGTCGCCGCAGCCGTCGCGGAAGCAGCCGGCGAGACGTTCATCGCGAGCTCGCCGCCGGAGCGGCCGGCCGCTTCCGCCGGCGTGTCGAGCAGCGGTTCGATCGGCCACTCGAGTACGTCGTCCATAGAGATCTGCGCCCGTCGCTCCTCGATGTGTTCGTCGGAGAGAAGCGCTTCGACCGGTACGTCGACGAAGTCGGGGTCGCCGACGTGGTGGTGGCGATCGGCGAATGCGAGCTTCGTCGCTTCGACCTGCAGGTGCACCGCGTCGGCATCATCCATCTCATACTCACCGAAATCAAAGCCTTCGAGAATCTTGAGGAGGATCAGCTGCGTGATTCCCTGACTGTTGGGAGGATTCTGGAAGATGGTCAATCCGTCGTAGTCGACCGAAATCGGGTCGACGATCTGCGCTTCGAAGTCGTGGAAGTCCTCGAGTGCGAGAAAGCCGTCGTGTTCATCGGAGTACTCGACGATAGCCTCGGCGATCGGACCTCGATAGACGTAGTCCCTGGCGGCTTGAATCGCGGCGCGGCGGCCGTCGTCGCGTGCGGCTTCATAGGCGGAGAGAATCTCGCGAAAGGTTTCAGCCTGCTCGTGCTGATATACGGTGTCGCCTTCTTCTTCGATGTCCGCGTACATCTCCTTGCCGTGCGCGAACGCCGGCTCCTCGAAATGCGCGCCTCGATTAATGCCGAGCCATTGGATGAGCCTCGGTGTGGCGCCGTATCCTTCCTCGGCGGCGCGGATCGCCGGCTCGAGTACCTCTCCGAGCTCCAGCCGGCCGTACCGGTCGAGCCAGAGCATCCACCCATCCCAGGCACCGGGCATGTTCGCCTGATGCATTCCGCGGTCGCCGGCGCGATCGGCTATCGCATCGACGGTCACCGCGAGCGGAGCCGGGCCGACGCCGTCGAGGCTCGTGACCTCGTCGCGCTCGGCATCGTAATAGAGTGCCCACGTGCCGCCACCGAGCACGCTCGAGAACCACGGCTCGAGTATCGTCAGCGCCCCGGCGACAGCGACTGCGGCGTCGGCGGCGGTGCCGCCGGCCTCGAGCATCGCGAGTCCCGCTTCGGTCGCCTGCTCATGCGCGGAGGAAACCGCATACTGGCCGTCGATCGGACGCCAGCCTGCCGGCTCCTCCTCTTCGACCTCCTCCGGCGACGCGACAGCGATATCATCACCCATCGGCACAAAAAAAAGGACGGCCCCGATGACGATCGCTGCGACGACGATCGCCGCAACCGTGATTGCTATTTTCCCTGAAGAGCTGAGCATTGACGATCTCCCGATGCAAGTTTGCCGTTCCAGCTTAGGATAACACGGCACAACTCGTCGATCCAGTTGACGCCCGATCGGCGAGATCGGCTACCGGACCGTCGACTTCGATGCTTTCTGTCCGACTCCGTTATCATGGTCGCGATGGTACTATATCTTTCTCCGGCCGCGCCAAGCGATTACAATCCGGAGCATGCCGAACCGTAGCTATAGCATCGATCACAGGGATTCCTCCGTTGCAGCGTGAAGCGATCGCCGCCCGGCTTCCGTCGGTTGCAGTTATGTTCTTCCTCAACGGAGCGTTGCTCGGTGCGTGGGTTCCCCACATCCCGGAGATGCAACAGCGACTCGGACTCGGTGAGGGTGCGCTCGGTGTGGCTCTTCTCATGGTGCCGCTCGGAAGCGTGGGCAGCATGCCGGTCGGGGCGTGGATAATCCGCACATTCGGAAGTCGTCGCTCGACCGTCATCGGGTTTCTGACCTTTGCCACCGGGCTTTCGCTTGCGTTACTCTCCGCAAGCTATGTAGGGCTTGCCGCCGCGCTCGCGCTGTTCGGCCTCGGAAACGGCCTGATGGATCTCGGCATGAACGCGCAGGGGGTCGATGTCGAGCACGCCCGTCCCCGTCCGATCATGTCGATGCTTCACGGGATGTACTCGATCGGTAACTTCGCCGGAGCGATGCTCGCCGGAGCGCTCCTGACCGTCGGGCTGCAGCCGGAAGTCAACGGCGTCGCGGCGGCAGTCGGTGCATTGCTCATTGGATTGCCGTTCGCGGCTCGACTCCTGAAAAAGGGTGAGCGGGCAGAGCCGCAGACGGCCGGCGAAGGCCGACGGGACAACCACCGAGACGACGAGAGCCGCGCGGGACACGGAGGAGAAAATGCCGGAGCGCCTCCGATCGTCGTCCGGCATGTGGCAGGCTTCGTCGCGGTTCTCTGCATCGTAGCGTTCTTCAACCTGATGGGCGAGAGCGCGATGAACGACTGGAGTACCGTCTACATGCGCTCGGTGCTCGATACTCCGGCGGCGATTGCCGCGACCGCCTATGGGGCGTTCGCCTTCGCGATGGCGATAGGCCGCTTCTCGGGCGACCGCGTTATCGCCGCGACGAGCCGGCGTTTCGTGCTCGCCTGCGGGCTCGCGCTGGCGGCTATCGGGGTCGCGACCGCCATGCTGGCCAGCGGTGCGGCGCCGGCGATCGTGGGGTTCGCTCTGGCGGGGCTCGGGCTGGCGAACGGGATCCCGATTCTCTTCGGCGCCGCCGGGAGGTTGCGCGGACTGCGAGAGGGAAGTGCGATGGCGACGGTCATGGCGGTTGCTTATGGGGGCGGACTCGTCGGCCCTCCGACGATAGGGTTCATCGCCGAGGCGATCGGCCTGCAGACCACGCTTGTCGGGGTGGCGGCGGTGCTCCTGGTGGCCGCGATCGTCTCGACGCCCACGCCGGTACGGTAAGAGACGTCCGCCGTTCTCATCACTGTTTGCTCACCGCGGTTTCTCGCG
>PUOG01000091.1 GCA_003552745.1 Spirochaetaceae bacterium | reverse complement strand
CGCCACGGAGCAAACGCGGTGGCATTCTTCGAGATGAGCGACGGCCTCCGGTTCAACTATACCGGCAGCTGGTGCGCCGAGGGGCTCAATACCTCGTGGGAAGGCTCGTGGCGGGCGACCTGCGAGCACGGTAGCGTGACCTGGGACGGCGGCACCGGAATCCGGGGTGAACGTGACGGCGGCGGAGAGGGACTGATTCACACCTTCGAGCCGATACCGATTGCTCCGCCGAATGCCGTCGACAGCGAACTCGCGTACACCGGGCACGGTGGAGTGATTCGCGATTTCCTCGACTCACTGCGAACAGGAACACGTCCGATGACCGACTGCAGAGACAATATCAAGAGCATGGCAATGGTACTGGCCGCGGTCGAAAGCGCGGAAACCGGGGCGAAAATTGCGATTCCCGAGGAGATACTCAGGTGAGAATAGGAACACTGGTCAAAGGTACCGGAGACGTCGCCGATTACATCCGGCAGATTCTGCCCTACGGGTTCGAGTCGTTCTCCATCACGTTCTGGAAGACGAACAAGGATGTCGATTTTCCCAAACTCGCTGATTCGGTTCTTGCCGCCGTCGAGGGCACGGGCGCCGAGATCTCGGCACTCGAAGTCTTCGGTAACCCGATGGACTACGAGGAAGCAGACAAGGAAACACTCGCATCATGGGAGCGAGCGATCGATGCTGCCCCGCTCTTCGGCGCCAATATCGTGGGGGGATTCACCGGACGGCTGCGGGGAACTCCGATTCACGAGAACATCCAACGTTTCGCAGAAATCTGGTCACCACTCGCCGAACGCGCCGAAAAGCGCGGAGTGCGGATCGCCTTCGAGAACTGTGATATGGGCGGAACGTGGCAGAGTGGTGACTGGAACATTGCCCACAATCCGACCGCGTGGCAGCTCATGTTCGATGCGATCGATGCGGCGCACGTCGGCCTGGAATGGGAGCCGTGCCATCAGATGGTGAGCCTTATAGATCCGCTCCCGCAGATCGAGGAGTGGGGACACAAGTTCATCCACGTTCACGGCAAGGATGCCTCCGTGAGGTGGGACATCGTGCGGAAGTACGGGGTGCACTCCTCCATGCACAGAGACGTTGCGCTTCCCGGACAAGCGCAGGTAGTTCCCCCGTTTGCCTTCCACCGGACTCCGGGGTTCGGAGATTCCGACTGGACCGAGATCATCTCGCGGCTGCGCAAGGCCGGCTATAATGGACCGGTCAATATCGAGGGGTGGCACGATCCGGTCTACCGCGGCGAGCTGGAGATGACCGGGCAGGTTCACGCCCTGAACTATCTCAAACGCTGCCGTGGAGGGGACTTTGTCCCGAATCCCGATGTGTAGCCGCTGCGAGCAGCGCAGCGGGTGACTACCCGGCATTCATGGCGGTCGACGGACGGCGCTCGACGTTTCGAGTCGCTTCGCGATACACTCTTCGAAGAGCGAAGTGTATGACGCGTTGTTTTTCGTGCGGCGGCGAATTGCCGCATACGTTGCCGTTTCACCGGTCGGACCGTTGCCCACACTGTGACGCGGAAGTCAGGGTCTGTTTGAATTGTCGCTTCTACGATCCGGCCTCGCATTGGGAATGCCGGGAGCACATTCCCGAGCCGGTGCGCGACAAGGATCGGGCAAACTTCTGCGACTACTTCCAGCGACGTCACGACGGCGGCGCTGCCGGCGCCGCGGGTCAGGATGACGACCCGGCTTCGGCGCGAGACGCATTCGACAAGCTGTTCGGCGGATGAGCGTTTCGACCGAGTTCGGCCGCATCCGCCGCCCGGTGGTTGTTCTGTTCGATTCAGGAGTGGGCGGACTCGCCTACGTACCGCCGATCCACGAGCTTCTGCCGCGAGCATCGATCATCTACGTAGCAGACAATGCGAACTTTCCGTACGGCGACCGCGATGAAGCGGAGGTGACCCGTATCGTCCTCGAGTGCATTACCTCCATCGTCCGCGAGATTTCGCCGGACGTCGTCGTTCTCGCGTGCAACACTGCCAGCGTGGTCGCGCTCTCGGAAGTTCGCCGTGAGCTGCCCGGTACGCCGTTCGTTGGGGTGGTACCTGCGGTAAAACCGGCGGCCGGCGTATCGCACAGCGGGAGAATCGGCGTGCTGGCGACAAACCGTACGGTATCGGGCGCCTACCTTGATTGGCTCGTCGATGAGTACGCCGCGGGGTGTGTGGTGGAGCGTATCGCCGGCAGCGAACTCGTTCGCTTCGTCGAAGAACGGCTGCCCGAAGCCGGGGCGGTTGAGCGCGCCGAGGCGGTGGAGGCGGCGATAGCCCGGTCACGGGAGATGCAGGTTGATACAGTAGTGCTCGCATGTACACATTTCGTGCATCTCGATCGTGAGATTGCCGCCGCGTTCAAAGACGAGGTTCGTGTAGTCGACTCGCGCGACGGGGTGGCGCGGCGCGTGCGCAACATCGTCGACCAACGCGACGCTCTCGGCGGTGAGATTCCGTCAGTCGAGATTTCCCCAAACGAGCGATCGAACGACCGAGTGCTTCGTATGTTCACAACAGCCGCGGATGATCGATACGCGCGCTTCGCCGCTCTCTTCGACCTGGACTTCGGCGGTGTCTTCGCGCCCGGGGCAGGACACGTCCGGCTCGGGAGCATGGGAACGGAGGCTCCATGACCGACTCGATCCTTGAATCGCAACAGAAGCACTCATGGACGATCCTCGAAGTCGAACGCGTTATCGAAGCACTCAGTGCACGCTGCCTTTCGCTGGCCGGGATGCGACGTTGCCGCGCTCTCTCTACGACCGATGATCGCGATGAGCTCGAGAGCAGGCTCGACCGCGTAGGCGAATACCGCCTCGCGCTCGCCGAGCACACCGAACCGAGCTCGCTTCACTTTTCCGACATCTCTGAGTCTCTCGATACGCTGAAGGTGAAAGGGACGCAGCTGGAAGGAGAAGAGCTGGTAAGTCTCGCCCATTTCGTCCGGTCGTCTGTCCGGCTGAAAGATTGGCTCAGGGAAGCCGGTTGTGCCCCGCGTCTCGTCGCGGATCTTGATGCCGTCCCGCTGCCGAAAGAGTGCACGGATCGAATTCTCTATCTGCTCGATGACTCCGGGAACGTGCGCGAGGAGCGTGTTCCGGAGCTGAAACGGATTCGTGAGCGCCTTCGTACGCTCCAGCAGGAGATTGATCGCAAGGTTCGCAGCTACTTCAACGACCCGCGCCATGAGCAGTATTGGAGTAGCGACGCTCCCGCCTATCGCGAGGGGCGCGTTGTACTGCCGCTGAAAAGCGATTTCAAGGGACGCATCCCCGGTATCGTCCACGACGTGAGTGGGACCGGCCAGACGATCTTTGTTGAACCGTTCGATATCGTCGAACAGAACAACGAGCGAGCCGAGCAGGAAGCCGAGTACCGCAACGTGATCCGCCGCATCCTCCTGGAACTGACCAATGGCGTGTTCGAGGCTCGAGACGATCTACTCGCCGTCGAGCACACGGTCGCGGAAGTCGACACGGTGCGCGCGCGTGCGCGCTACAGTCTCGACGTGGATGCGGTGCGGCCGGCGATCGGATCGCAGATTCGGCTGCGCCGGAGTCGCCATCCGCTGTTGCCACCGGCGGAGGTGGTTCCGGTCGATATCGTCATGGAGCCGCCGGTGCGCTGTCTCATTGTCACCGGACCGAATACCGGCGGAAAGACAGTTGCCTTGAAGACGGTCGGTCTTCTGGCGATTATGCACCAGCTCGGCATGGAGATACCCGTTGGTACCGGGAGCGTGCTGCCGCTGTTCGATTCGATTCTCGCTGATGTAGGGGACGAACAGAGCCTGGAGCAGAGTCTCTCTACATTCAGCGGGCATATGCGGAATATTTCGTACATGATCCGCTCGGCAACCGAGCGTTCACTTCTTCTCATGGATGAGCTCGGAGCGGGGACCGACCCCCACGAGGGTGGAGCGCTCGGCATGGCCATCCTCGACGAAGTCGCCGACCGCAAGTGCCACGCACTCGTTACGACGCATCACGGCGCTCTCAAGCGGTACGGGTACACGCACGAAGGGGTAGCGAACGCCAGCATGGAGTTCGACGAGACGAGTCTCGCACCGACGTATCGGCTGCTCGTAGGCGTGCCGGGCAGCAGTCACGCGCTCTCGATCGCCGAAAGAAGCGGCGTGCCGGGTTCGGTCTTGAATCGTGCACGCGGGTACGTGACCGACGGGGCGAGCGACACTGCCGAGATTCTTCGCCAACTCGAACGGACGCAGTCCGAGCTCACCGAGGAGCGCGATCGTCTGAAACGGCGGGAGGCCGAGTTGCAGCGTGCACTCGACGAACTCGAAGAGCGCGAGGCGGAAGTCCGCAGAAAACGGGAAGAACTGAAGGCGGGCAGGTTGCGCGAACTCGATCGATTCGCGGCCGATGCGCGAAGCCGGATGGAGAATCTCGTACGCGAGATACGCGAGGGTCAACTCGATAGTTCGAAGACCAGACAGGTCAAGCAGTTCATATCCGAGCTCGGTGAAGGCATTGAAGAGCTGCGAGCCGATGAGTCGGACACCGTCGCTCGTCATCACGGTGAACCGAGGAATCGCGAGCAGTCGGAACACCGCCGAAGTGCCACCGCCGATGGTTCACGAACAGCGAAGCATCGTACGATTCGCGAGGGTGATACTGTTCGCCTTACACGCTACGGTACTCGCGGCACCGTCGAACGGCGGTCGAAAGGCGACAGTTGGGTCGTTCTCGCCGGATCGATGCGGCTGTCGGTGCCGGAGTCCGAAATGCAGCGACTCGATTCGCCTTCGCAGAGTGAGTCGACAGCCGGCGAGCGACGTGCGGTGCAAACTGCAGTGCCTTCGCGGTCGCCGGCGTTTGAGCTTGACATTCGCGGTGAACGAGTAGCCGAAGCGCTCGACCGGGTCGAGCGACAGCTCGACGACTGTCTTGCAGAGGGCAGGACGTATTTCAGCATTCTTCACGGCAAAGGTACCGGTGCGTTACAGCGAGGCGTGCACGATCTACTAGGTGGTCGACCCGAAGTCGCGTCGATCGATTTTGCCCGTCCGGAAGACGGAGGTACCGGAAAGACGCTCGTGACGCTCAGGGGGTGAGCTGCCCCACGCGTTCGGCCGCCGGTCGGTCAGTCCAGGGGGACTTGCCCTGCGATCCCACATCGACCTATTGTCGGGTGGCATGAACGTTCGACGCTCCACCGCTGCGCTTTCGGTATCGGTTATCGCGATGCTTCTCTCCGGGTGCCTCTCGATCGAGACAATCATCCGTTTCGACGACCGGGAATCCGGATCGATTGAGATGCGCTACGACATCGATGAGGAGTATGTCGCCGAAGGCGCGGTCGATGGACCGTCCGGAGTGCTGCCGTTGCCGGTATCGGAGACCGAGCTGAAGCGTTCTGCCTCCGCGATCGACGGCATCTCGTTGGAGCGATACGAGACAGCCTCGAGCGGCGGCCGTTACAACGTTCGTGCCGAATTTCGCTTCACGTCCCTCGATGCCCTGAACCGATTCTACGCCGGCGTCGCGGGAGCCGACGACTCGGACGCCGAACGTCCGATCCGTTTTGATGGAGACAGATACGAGCAACTGTTGTTCACCGGTTTCGACGAGCCGGTTGGAGATGAGGAGCGGGAGTTTCTCGAGCTGCTGATCGGCGAGGAGCGGCTTGCATTCCGCGTTGTTCTGCCTCAGTCAGTCGTTGCTGCCGACATCGGTGAACGAGAGGGTGGCCGGGAGGTCTACGTCGAGTTATCGGGAGAGGATCTGTACGATACCGTCGAGCCGGTTCATTGGCGGATCGACATGGAGTGAGTTCGAGAGCCTGATTGTGTCTTGAAGTCGCTGCGCCCAGCGGTTACACTACCCCCCGCCGATTGCAGCAACGGAGTTTTTCGGAATACCGGCGAATCTTCTCGTCCAACCGACGAGCCTCGATTCGGCCTGTCATGAGAGGTATCCGGCGATTACCGGGCGCGCATGTAGCGACGCAATCAGCACACTTACGCAATTTACTAATGAGGTTACCCGAATGGATGCGCAGTTGAAGGAGCTCATCGAGACGATCAAGTCGGAAGGCATCGAGAGTGCCGAGGCTCGGGCTCAGGAGATCATCGATCAGGCACAATCGCAAGCCGACGACATCGTGAAGGCGGCACGCCACGAGGCGGACGAAATCAGAAAGCAGGCCGAGTCCGACGCTCAAAAGGCAAAGCAGTCGGGTGAAGCTGCGTTGCGACAGTCTGCGCGTGACCTCGTATTGAACATGGAGAACCGCGTGACTGCGCTGTTCCGGAAGCTGATCGAGCAGGAGGTTGCCGGACAGTATACTTCGGAGCTCGTCGCGGAAGCGATTGTTGCAGTGGTCCGCGGCTGGGCCGAGAAGGGGGAGGCGTCGCTTCAGATTGCGCTTCCCGAGGATCAGCTTTCGAAGGTTGAAGAGTCGCTCCGTGGCAAGCTCGGTAACGAACTGCGCTCGGGAGTGAGCCTCGTTCCGTCCGGACGCGTGACCAGCGGATTCCGCGTAATAGAACAGGATGGCGCCGCCTATTACGACTTCACCTCGGAAGGTGTGGCTGAAGCTCTCAGCGAGTACGTGTCGCCCCGGTTGGCGGAGATTATTCGCGAAGCAGCCAAATCGGGGGGGTGACCGTTGGCCGGGTACTACTACGCGGTGGCGGCGCTTCCGTCGCTCTTTTTCGATGCCGACCCACCCATCTCTAAAACGGAGCTCTTCGCTTTTCTCGAGCGTCAGTTGACCGACTCCGATCTGACTCTGCTTCGTGCAGCCGAGCTCGAAGAGGCGTCGGTTCGAGCCGTTACCGAACCGGCGCGCGAAGACGAAGGGAGTGACACAACCGAGAACGAAGACGATGGAGGCGATCTCTCGGAGGCGAGCGATGATACTGAGAGTACCGGTTCACCGGTTATCTCCGCTTTTCGTTCGTTCGATCGTGCATTACGAAACGCGCTCGTCACGTTGCGGACCGACGAGACCGACAAGATAAGTCGTTTCTCGCGCGCCGCGGATCCTGAATACGCTTCGCGAGCCGAGGAGCTCGCTCGGGAGGCGGCTTCCGCCTCCGATCCACTCGAGGCGGAGCGGGTACTCGAGCGCGCGCGGTTCGAGTTTCTCGAAGCGCTCGAAGTCGGCCACTATTTCGATTTCGAGCGAATCGCAATCTACTATCTGAAACTGCAGTTGATAACCGTGCGTTCGGCGCGTACCGACGAGGCTGGACGGGAGGCGTTCCAGTCGAGCTACGAAGCGGTCCTCGATCGGATGGGTGATATTCGAAGCATATAGCGAGCGTTGGAGACCGCGGTCGCAGCCGGCGATAGCGGTCCGGCGCGAATCTCGCAAACCGGAGTGAATAGAAATGGCCGAAACGAAAGGAAAGGTGTTGGGCGTCAACGGAAACATGGTGACCGTGACCGTCGACGGCGAAGTGGCGCTGAACGAGGTCGGGTATATACATGTTTCCGACGATATCAGGTTGAAAAGTGAGGTAATCCGCGTCCGGGGTAACCAGGCGGAGATGCAGGTATTCGAACAGACGCGCGGTATCGGCGTCGGTGACACGGTCTCTTTCAGCCGCGAAATGCTTGCCGTGCGTGTCGGACCGG
>PUOG01000213.1 GCA_003552745.1 Spirochaetaceae bacterium | reverse complement strand
TACGGGGGACACGGAGAGGTGGACGTTCAGCCCGGCGATGCTGTCGAACGCGGCTCCGTGATCGGACGCGTTGCTGCGTCCGGCAGTGAACCGCAGGTCTATTTCAGCGTGTGGCGGGACGATGCTCCGGTCGATCCGGAGTCAGCGCCGCGAGGCTGATCGGCAGACTTTTTTGGGGGGAATGATGGGTCAGAACGAAGCGGACATCGATGTGACGGCGTCGAAGACCGTCGAACCGGAAACCGAAGGTGAACAGCATCTCGGAAACGGAGAAACCACCGACCCGCTGGCGATCTATCTGAAGCAGATATCGAACTACCCGCTTCTGAACGCGAAAGAAGAGCGGCGACTCGGCAAGAGAATCGTGGACCTTCGCGAGAAGCTGGAAGAACTGCGACGCAAGAGGTCGGAGAGTGCTCAACTCCCGAAAGAACTCGAGCGGGACATTGAGGAGACCGAAGCGCGGCTACGACAGGAAAAGAACCGTATGGTGAATGCGAACCTGCGCCTCGTCGTATCGATCGCGAAGCGTTATCAGAACCGCGGACTTTCCCTGCTCGATCTCATCGATGAAGGGAACATCGGACTCATCGAGGCTGTAGAGCGTTTCGACTACACCCGCGGTTGTCGGTTCTCTACCTACGGCACGTGGTGGATCCGACAAGCGATCATAAAGGCGCTCGCGGACAAGGGACGCGTGATCCGGATTCCGGTACACATGCTGAACACGATCCGGAAATGCTACTTCGTGGCGAAAACCTTGACGCAGGAGTTCGGCCGCGATCCGAGTCATGAAGAATTGTCCGAGTATCTGAACATCTCTCCTGAGAAGATTCAGGACCTTCTGAACCTCTCGCAAGAGGCTACGAGTCTGGACACGACGGTCGACGATGAGAACGTCACGCGACTCGGCGACCTGATAGAAGACGAGGCCAGCGGTGAGCCGCTCGAGCTCGCCTTTCAGATGGCGCTGCAGGACACGCTGTCGAGTGTCCTGGAGAACCTGAGCGAGCGCGAAATGCGCATTATCCAGCTGCGCTTCGGTCTTGCCGGAGAAGGTCCCTTTACCCTGGAGGAGACCGGCAAGTATCTCGGGATCACACGTGAACGAGTCCGGCAGATCCAGGAAAAGGCGCTCGGTAAGCTGCGAGATTACTCCAATATACGGTCGTTCCACGAGGAGATGTGAGGCGCGGATCAGCTGCGCTCACCTGATATCGGCAGCATCCCGTCGCCGGCGATCCATTTCGCACGTCAGCATCGTGTCGCCATCGAAGGCAAAGCGGCCGCTGACATACTCGCCGTCGAGGACGCGAGGCAACCAGTGACGGTCATCGTCCCACATCTCGTGAAACGGAATATCCTCCTGAGCGCACCAGAAAGGAAACGCTTCGTCGGTGTCGCGAGGTTCTCCGCGATGGGAGTCGGCGAAGAAAACCGTACAATGCAATGCGTATCCGTCGATGAACTGAAAACTCAGGTCGGCGACCTCGTACGGGTACAACGGAGTTACACCGACCTCTTCACGAGTTTCGCGCACCGCGGCCTGTGTCGCCGTCTCCTCCGGTTCTATTCGACCGCCCGGCGCGTTTATCTTGCCCTTGCCGAGACCGCGGCGTTTACGAATCAGGAGCAGCCGGCGCTCATCGCGCACAAAGCAGAGCACGGCCCGATCGGTCGGTGTCCAGAGTTGCCATTCGATTTGGTCTCTCATATCTCGATACTCTATAATGATCGCCATGGGAGTCGACGATTTGTCGGCGGAGGAGCTGCTCGCCCGGATTCTCGCCGGAAAGACCGGCGTCAAGGATCGGGGAGGCGAGCCTTCGCGAGTGTACCTGAGTCGTTCGCAGTACCGACGTATCGTGCGCTGGCACGCGGCGCTCGGTGAGCTTCCGGTGCCTTCGGTCGACTATGTCGGCGACTATCGGATACTTTCGCTCGAAGTGTTCGACGACCCCTCCGGCTCAGTCAGCGTAGAGTAGTACGGAGTGATTCCTCCCGTCCAGAGAGCGAGCGGTCTGCCGCTGAGATGCATGCACTCGCGCGCCGTGCCGATAACCATCGGCGCAATAGGCAATCCGTTGATCGTTGAGTCAGTCCCTTCGGCCGTCACGCAGAGGGCGCGCATGAGTTCGACCGAATCTCCGGTCGAAGGAATCCGGCCGGCGAGGAACCGCTCGACGAACGGGCGGCGAACAACCGGACCGAAACGCACCTGCACGCTCGAGACACCGAGCGCGTCGGCGGTGTAGTCGAGGGCGGCCCGGATATCGCCGAGCTCGTCGACCAGCCCCCGTTCCATCGCATCCTCCCCCGTCCAGATCCTTCCTTCGCCGACCTTTCGCACACTATCGGTGTCCATCTCGCGCGATGTCGCGACGATCGTCACGAACTCGTCGTATATGCGGTCTATCTGTTGCTCGAATATGCGTCGCTCTTCGGCGGTCATCGTACGCAGCGCAGAGCCGAGATCGGCGTGTTCACCGGATCTGAGAACCGAAGAGGTGATTCCACGCTTCGCGAGGAAATCGCGAAGTAGAAAGAGGCCGGTGATCACTCCGATAGATCCGGTAAGCGTAAACTTGTGCGCGAAGATCCTGCTCGCGGCGGTGGAGATCCAGTATCCGCCACTAGCGGCGACAGCGCCCATCGAAACGATGACCGGTTTCTTTTCGCGAATGCGGAGAATCTCGCGCCGAATGTCCTCGCTGGCGCTTGCCGACCCGCCCGGGGAGTTCACCCGGAGTACGAGCGCCTTCGTCGACTTATCGTCGCGGATTCTCTTCAGCTGCTTCACGTACCAGTCACTTCCGACGACCCTTCCGAGAAGGGGGCTTCTGCGGTTGGTGCCATGGTCGATCGCCCCATCGAAAAAGTAGAGGGCAACCTTGGGCCCTGATGAGCCGATGCGTCCCTTCACCCGACCTTCTTTCGCGGGCCGGGACTTCTCTTCCTTGAGCGAATCCTTAACACCCTGGAGGTCGTCAGCACGTTCGATCCAGCCCTTCTCGACCGCTGATCGTGCATCCACGATATCCCCCCCGAGAAGCGCATCAAGCGCGCTGCCGGAAGGTATTACCTCCGTTCCGACGATGGTACGCACCCGGTCGACCATGTGGTTGAGGATCTGCTCGAGCTGTTCACGGTCGTAGCTGTCGATACTCTCCTCGGTCAACGGGGTCATCGCGCTCTTGTACTTTCCGTGTCGAATCACATCGACCGAGATGCCGTGTCTGGACAGGAGCTGGGAGAAGTACAGCCGCGATATCGCTCGACCGAGAAACGATACTGTGCCGAGGTGATGGATTATGCGAGTATCACAGACACTCGAGAGATACAGGTCGTCGAAGGTGTAATCGGCCGCATAGTAGATCAGACGGCGTTCGGCCTGTCGCAGCTGCATAAGCGCGAGACGGATACCTTCCAGTGCCCCGAGCGACGGCACGGTGAACTTCTCGCTACGGTGAATGACGACGGTCTTGATTCGACTCTTTCGGACTATGCGGTCGACCTGTTCGAGAATACGATCGAGACGTACGTGAGGTCCGGGCTCTGCTGCGCCGAGACCGCGTGCGAGTGGTCCGGTCTCTGCGTAGGTGCCGTTCAGCTCAATTATCGAATGTGCCATCGTGCCGCTCCTGTCCGACGAAACGAAAGCGTTTCCGGAATTCTTGTCCGATCGTGCGAAGTCTCACACTATCGGGAACGGGATCATATCCGCCATCGAAGAGCGTACCAATACAGCGGAGGATACGCGAGCATGCAAGCATCCACCCAACGATTATCCCGTGTTTCGTGATCGCCTGACGGGTATACTCACTGCAAGTCGGCGTATAGATACAACTTCCCGGCAGCCATGGACTGATTGCGTTCTGGTAGAGCGCGATCGGGAGTACCGCTATTGCCCGCACGATCTGTCGGATTTGCATTGCTTGACTATTCTACCGTAATTTGCACCATACACCACCACGACAGAAGGAAGCCTATGGCAAGAAAGCACCTCGTGATAGTCGAGTCACCGACAAAAGCGCGTACGATTCGGAGATTTCTTCCGTCCGACTACGAGGTCGAAGCAAGTATCGGCCATGTTCGCGATCTACCGCAAACCGCATCCGATGTTCCCAAGAAGTACAAGGGTGAGCCGTGGGCGCGACTCGGGATCAACACGGAGGACGGTTTCAAGCCGCTCTACGTCACGCAGCGCGGGAAGTCGAAATTAGTCAACGAACTGAAGCGCAAACTGAAGGATGTAGATGATGTATACCTCGCCACCGACGAAGATCGCGAAGGGGAGAGTATCTCATGGCATCTCGTAGAGCTTCTCAAACCGAAGGTGCCGGTGAAGCGTATGGTGTTCCACGAGATCACCAAGGCGTCGATCGAGCATGCCATCGAGCAACCGCGCGACCTCGATATGCGCCTGGTGCGTGCCCAGGAGACTCGTCGGATACTCGATCGGCTGTACGGTTTCACCCTCTCTCCGTTGATCTGGAAGAAGATCGCGTACGGCTTGAGTGCCGGACGCGTTCAGAGTCCGGGCCTGCGCATGATCGTCGAACGCGAGCGGGAGCGCATCCGATTCCGGAAAGCGATCTATTGGGACCTCAATGCGACGCTTTCGCCGAGCGGCGAGGGTGATCAGCAGTTCGAGGCACGCCTCGACACTGTCGACGGCGCGAAGATCGCGGGGAGCAGAGACTTCAACCCGGAGACAGGAACGCTCCACGAAGGGCGAAACGTAGTCTTGCTCGACGAAGAGCGTGCGAACGCGTTGAGAGGCGTTCTCGAACACGAGAAGTGGATTGTAGATGAGGTCAACGAACGCGATACCTCTTCGCGCCCGTCCGCTCCGTTTATTACCAGCACGTTGCAGCAGGAGGCGAACCGTAAGCTGCGCATGAGCGCACGCGATACGATGCGCACCGCTCAGCGTCTCTATGAGGAGGGGCTGATCACGTACATGCGTACCGACAGCCCGAGCCTGTCCCGCGAAGCGGTTTCCGGAGCGCGTCGAACGATCGCCGAGCTGTACGGAGATGAGTATCTCTCGGCGGAACCGCGCCAGTATGAGACACGGTCGAGCGGAGCACAGGAAGCACACGAAGCAATCCGGCCGGCCGGCGAATCGTTTCGACACCCTGACGAAATCGGACTCGACGGGCGCGATAAGGCGCTGTACGAGCTGATCTGGAAGCGGACGGTTGCCAGTCAGATGGCGGAGGCGAAGAAGCGGTCGGTAAGCGCGCGAATTCGTTCCGATGGTGCCGAGTTCACCGCCGGCGGAGTCCGAATCGTCTTTCCCGGCTTCCTTCGCGTCTATGTCGAAGGGAAGGACGATCCGGATGCCGCCCTCGATGACCGCGAAGTCTTTCTGCCCGCACTCCGGGAAGGCATGAGTCTCGATCTACACGATATCGAGAGCGTATCGCACGAGACGAAACCGCCGGCACGGTACACCGAGGCAAGTCTCGTTCAGCGACTGGAGAAAGAGGGGATTGGTCGACCGAGTACGTACGCCTCGATCATTGCCACGCTGTTCGAGCGTGGGTACGTACGACGGCAGGGAAATGCGCTCGTGCCCACGTATACCGGTATTGCCGTTACACAGTTGCTCGAGCGGCACTTCGAGTCGCTCATCAAATACCGATTTACTTCGGAAATGGAGCAGGCGCTCGACGAGATCGCCGTCGGCGAACGTGACAGTCTGCAGTACCTCCAGCACTTCTACTTCGGCGACCACGATCAGGAAGGGATTCTGAAACAGGTGGAGCGGCGCGAATCGGAGATCGAGCCGGAGGAAAGCAGGACGGTCGATCTCCCACAACTCGACGAGACCACGGTCATCAAGGTGGGGCGATACGGGCCGTACATCGTTCATGACTCACAGGAAACCGAGGAGCCGGTCCATGCTTCGATCCCGGAGGACATCGCCCCGGCCGACCTCACCGAAGGCGACATTCACGAGTTGATCGAGGTGCAGAAGAACGGTCCGGAACCGCTCGGGCGGCATCCGGATACGGGCGAAGACATCTACTGTCTGACCGGTCGCTACGGTCCGTACGTCCAGCTCGGTGAGAAGAGTGATGACAACCCGAAGCCGAAGCGGGCAAGCCTTCCGAAAGGGGTGTCGCCGCGAGATGTAACGCTCGAAGATGCGGTGAAGTATCTGAGTCTGCCGAGATCGCTCGGTGTACATCCGGAAACCGGAAAGGACATACAGGCGAATATCGGACGGTTCGGTCCGTTTGTCGTCCATGACGGAGACTTCCGGAGTCTAAAAAAAGGCGACGATGTCTATTCAATCGATCTCAGCAGGGCGTTGGAGATTCTCTCGGAGGAGAAGAAGGGACGAGGCGGCTCGAAGGTCATTCGCGAGCTTGGTACCGATCCGGATAACGGGAAGAAGATCGCCATATACGACGGCAAGTACGGACCGTACCTGAAGGTCGGGACGAAGAATGTGCGGATTCCCGACGATCGAAAGGACGAGGAATCGCTCAACTCGATGACGCTCGAAGAGGCGAGCAGAATCGTCGCGGAGAACACGCAGGAGAAGAGAAAGAAGAAGCGGTGAGTCTTGCCGTGCCTTTCACCGAGCGTTCACAAGAAGGATCGACGGCAACGGTCGCGAAGAGGCCGCGCTGATCGTAAGTGAAGCATCGCAGAGGCGCACGGTCGTGACATGGAACCGTTCGCCGCGAAACGACGCCTTACGAACGCGTATGGATTGCGAACCGAGGGCGATACGGGGCGTCGGAACGTAGATGCCGGAGTTAGCCCGTACCGGGCGTTTCTTCCGCGGTGGTGCCGATCGGTTCGCGGCCGCCGGCTTGAGCGCGGTTCCCAGGTCGGTGGTTTCCGTGTGGCGTCGAGGGCCGGCATCGCTCTCCACGAACGGTGCATCCCCCAGGATATTGGCCGCACCGAGTTTCGTAACCGCCTCGGCGATCGTCCATACGCGGTAGAAGTACAGAATTGCCTGCCGCCGGTCGCGCCGATAGAGCGAGTCGAAACGCCGGCGCTCGCGGCCGGTCATCGTGATATCGGCCAATGCGTCGAAGTGGCGGTTCGGATCGTGGCGTTCGATATCGATTGCGATATCGTAGTGCGGAGGCGTAACGAGCACGGCGAAGTGGGAGTCGGTCGATGCGAGTGTCACACGTCGACTCGATCCAACCACCGTCGGACGGCTGTTTTCGCGTCGGTGAATTCTGGGGCTCGGTGGGCTCGCAACGCCGGTTCCGGCGGGGCCACGCAGAGCCCGGGCCTTACCGTGTGTGCGGGCAAACGAGTGGTTGAGAGCTCGCTCGGCCGCCAGATATCGATACCGTACGCGCTCGTCATGGTCGGCCGATGGGCGACGCATCGATTCCGGATAGGAGCATAGAAAGAGCAGTGCAGGCGGTTTCGTGCGGGCGGCCGACCGGCGGGTTGATCGACTCATTCGGGTATTGTACAACATTCGAGCTTTCTGAAGAGGGGAAGATGCATTGACGGATGACCAGAGGATAGTGATCACCGGCATCGGTGCGGTGACGCCTATCGGGCAGAATGTTGCCGATTATTGGAGCGCGCTCGAGGCGGGAGTTTCCGGCGCCCGGACCGCCCAAAACAGCGACCTTGAAGATTTTCACGTGCAGATTGC
>PUOG01000246.1 GCA_003552745.1 Spirochaetaceae bacterium | reverse complement strand
GGACACCGCCGGCCCGTCGCTGAACATCCTGATCAAGCTGATGAGCATCGTCGCCCTTGTTTTTGCGCCGCTGTTCTTCTAAGCCAAAACCAGGCGCCCGGGCAGCCCCCGGGCGCCTTTTTAAAGCCCGTATCATGAGAACTGGGACAGGGGGAATGTCCCTTGTCCCAGGGGGGGGAGGTGTTCGGCATGAGCGATGAAATGGATTACCGCAAAGCCGGTGTAGATATTGACGCCGGCGAAGAGGCAGTGGAACGGATTAAAGATCTGGCCAAATCGACTTTCCGGCCGGAAGTCCTCCAGGGGCTGGGCGGTTTCAGCGGGCTTTTTGCCCCCAATTTTAAAAAGATGCAGGAACCGGTGCTGGTGTCAGGCTGTGACGGGGTCGGAACCAAGCTGCGGGTCGCCTTTGCCGCCGATAAGCATGATACGGTGGGGATCGACTGCGTGGCCATGTGTGTGAACGATGTTTTGGTCCAGGGTGCTGAGCCCCTGTTTTTTCTCGATTACATGGCCCTGGGCAAACTGGTCCCCCGCCAGGTCCAGGAGATCGTGACCGGAGTTGCCGAAGGGTGCAGGCAGGCCGGGTGCGCCCTGCTGGGAGGGGAAACTGCCGAAATGCCCGGTTTTTACCCGCCCGGTGAATATGAACTGGCCGGGTTTATTGTAGGCATGGTTGATCGCCCCAAGATAATTAATGGCGCCGGGATAACAGACGGGGACGCCGTGGTGGGACTGGCTTCAAACGGTCTGCACAGTAACGGGTATTCACTGGCCCGCAAGGTCCTGCTGGAAGAAGCCGGTTTAAAACTAACCGATCACCAACCCGGCCTGGGGGTTACCCTGGCAGAGGAAATGCTCAAACCGACTACTATTTATGTTAAACCGGTTTTAGGGGCCCTGGAAAAATTCACTGTAAAGGGTATGGCCAATATCACCGGTGGGGGCCTGCCCGGTAACCTGCCCCGGATTCTACCCGCCGGATTGAGGGCTGATATTGAGGTCGGAACCTGGCCCGAGCAGCCCATCTTCGAAATGATCAGCGAGCTGGGCCCGGTCAGGCGGGAAGAAATGTTCCGCGCTTTTAACATGGGGATCGGCTACACCCTGGTAGTTCCTGCTGACCAGGCGGATGGCCTGGCCGGTTATTTTAAGGAGCAGGGGCTCTCCGCCTACCGGATTGGCCGGATTACTTCCGGCGAAGGCCTGGTCAGGTTAAGCAATTTATAAGGTTGAACGTAACTACAAAGCCTGCTTAAGAAAACTGTACTTGCTGATCGTTTGAGCCGGAACTGCATAGAGGATTAACGAGGTGAAAATAGAATTATTTTCTGTGTAAAAAGCATGTTCCGGGGTTTTCGAAAAGATAATTACCGGGTCTGTTAACTTGAATTTTATAAAACCAGGAGGGGCTGTGGTATGAAGCGAATTGCTGTGCTTGCTTCCGGCCGGGGAACGAACCTGGAAGCGATCCTGGAGGCGGCGGAAAGAGGCGAGATTGCCGGTGAGGTGGCGCTGGTGGTGAGCGACCAGAAAGAAGCCCAGGCCCTGCAGAGAGCGGAAAGGCGGGGAGTTAAGAACCTCTTTATGGACCCTCGCGATTACGGGGGGCGGGAGCAGTACGATCAGGCCATCGTGGAACAGTTGCAAGAAGACCGGATTGACCTGGTGGCGCTGGCCGGCTTTATGCGCCTGCTTTCGCCGCTTTTTGTGAGCGCTTTCCCGATGCAGATCATGAATATCCATCCGTCTTTGCTGCCTGCTTTTCCCGGATTGGACGGGGTGGAGCAGGCTTTTCATTACGGGGTTAAAGTGACCGGGTGTACGGTTCACTTTGTCGATGAAGGTCTGGATACGGGCCCGATTATCCTGCAGGAGGCGGTTCCGGTTATCCAGGAAGATACGGTGGAGACCCTGCACCAGCGGATCCATGCTTCCGAACATCGCCTCTACCCGACGGCGATAGACCTTTTTTGCAGAGAAAAGCTGAAAGTAGAAGGAAGAAGGTGCATGATTATTGACTGATAAAAGAAGAGCATTGATCAGCGTGTCGGACAAAACAGGAATAGTTGAATTTGCCGGGGAGCTGTCCGGGCTCGGCTTTGAAATCATTTCTACCGGCGGGACGGCCAGGGCTATGCGCGAGGCCGGGCTGGAGGTGACAGACGCATCAGAGGTGACCGGCTTTCCGGAAATTTTAGGCGGCAGGGTCAAGACCCTGCACCCTCATATCCACGCTGCCATCCTGGCCCGCCCGGATGTGGAAGAACAGCGCCTGGAGATGGAAAAGCTGGGCATTACTCCGTTGGAAATGGTGGTTGTTAACCTCTATCCCTTTGAGCAGACCGTTGCCCGCGAAGGGGTTAGCTTAGAGGAAGCGGTGGAAAATATTGATATCGGGGGGCCGACCATGCTGCGGGCGGCAGCAAAGAACCATGCCCACCTGGCCGTTGTGGTCAACCCGCAGCGCTACAAGCCTGTTATTGAAGAGCTGAAAGCAGAGGGTAAAATCAGCAGTGAGACCCGCATCAACCTGGCGGCGGAGGCTTTTTCCCATACGGCCGGTTATGACGCAGCCATTGCTTCATATTTCAATGCCCTGCCGCAGGTTAAATCCGGGCTTTACCCGGAGCGCCTGAACCGCTCTTACCAGAAAATCCAGGACCTGCGCTACGGCGAAAACCCCCAGCAGGACGCCGCTTTTTACGCTTCGTCCGGCCCGGTGAAAGGCCTGGCTGCCGCACGGCAGCTGCAGGGCAAAGAACTGTCGTTTAACAATTTGAACGACCTCAACGCCGCCTGGGAAGCGGTCCTGGAATTTGATGAACCGACCGCGGTGGCGGTCAAGCACGCCAATCCCTGCGGAGTCGGTTCAGCTGCCAACCTGAAGGATGCTTACTTACTGGCCTTTAAAGCCGACCCGGTCTCCATTTTTGGCGGTGTCCTGGCTTTAAACCGGCCCGTGGACGCTGATGCAGCCCGGGAAATGAGCAAAATCTTCCTGGAAGTGATTGCCGCACCAACATTTACTGAGGAGGCGGTGCAGGAATTAAAGGCCAAGAAAGATATCCGCCTGCTGGAAGTCGATCCGGCCGGCAGCGGGCAGGACCGTTTTGATACCAAGACCGTTTCCGGCGGGATCCTGATCCAGACTATCGATCGCGATCCGGTCGACGTGAGAGCAGGAGAGGTAGTGACCGAAAGGGTGCCGGGTGAGGAAGAGTGGGCCGCGCTGGCCTTTGCCCAGAAAGTGGTCAAACATGTGCGCTCTAATGCTATCGTAATCGCCGGCAACAATATGACTTACGGGGTCGGTGCCGGTCAGATGAGCCGGATCGGGGCCGCGAAAATTGCCCTCAACCAGGCCGGTGAGAAAGCCCGGGGCGCCGTCCTCGGATCTGATGCTTTCTTCCCTTTCCCCGATACGGTTGAAGAGGCATCCAGGGCCGGGGTAACGGCCATTGTCCAACCAGGCGGTTCCCAGAAGGACAGGGAATCGATCGAGCTGTGCAACAAGCATAACCTGGCCATGGTCTTTACCGGGCGCCGCTATTTTAAACATTAATAATTAATTGTTGCCGGAAATGATCATAAAGCAGCGCCGGGAATAACAGGCCTGGCAAATTATTACCGGGAGGTGGAGGCAGATGCGAGTACTGATCGTCGGCGGAGGGGGACGCGAACATACCCTGGCCTGGAAACTGGCCCAGAGCCCGCTTTTAGATAAGCTTTATTGCGCCCCGGGGAACCCGGGGATTGGGAAGGTAGCGGAATGTGTCGATATTGCCGCAGACGACATTGAAAACCTGAAAAAATGGGCCCTGGAGAAGCGTATTGATTTAACGATAGTAGGCCCCGAGGCGCCCCTGGTGCAGGGGTTGGCTGACAGCTTCAGGGACGCCGGCCTGAAAGTGTTTGGGCCCGGAAAAGACGGGGCCCGGCTCGAGGGGAGCAAGGTTTGGTCCAAGCGGAAGATGAAGGAATGGGGCATCCCTTCGGCTGCTTTTGCCGTCTTCGATGACTTCGAAGACGCCCGCAGCCACCTGGCCCGGTTTTACGGCGGCCCGGTGGTGATCAAGGCGGAAGGGCTTGCGGCGGGCAAAGGCGTGACCGTGGCCTCGGGCCCGGCTGAAGCTGAACAGGCCCTTTATGATATTATGATTGAACGTAAATTTGGCGATGCCGGAGACCGGGTGATAATTGAGCAGTGCTTAAGCGGTGAGGAAGTTTCGGTCCTGGCCATCACCGACGGGAAGGACCTGGTCTTTATGCCCTCCTCGCAGGATCACAAGGCCATTTTTGAAGGGGACAAGGGACCGAATACCGGCGGGATGGGCGCGTATTCGCCGGCTCCGATCTATACTGAAGATTTAGCCCGTAAAACCGAGGAACAGGTTTTTTGGCCGTTGCTGAACGGTTTTAACAGTATGGGTATTGATTTCAGGGGCGTGATATATGCCGGTTTGATGATATCTGAGGGCAAGATCAACGTGCTTGAATACAATGTCCGCTTCGGGGACCCGGAAGCACAGGCCCTGATCCCGCGCTTGAAATCAGACCTGCTGCCCCTGCTTGATGCGGCTGCCGGAGGCGATCTGGGCAGTATGCAGGCCGAGTGGAGGGAAGATCCGGCAGTTTGCGTGGTTATGGCTTCAAAAGGTTACCCGGGCAGTTATGAAAAAGGGTTACCTATCAAAGGAATAGAGGAACTGGAGCAGGAGGGCGATGGCCGGGTTGCGGTGTTTCATGCCGGCACGGCTATGAAAGACGGGCGTCTGGTTACAAATGGCGGCAGGGTGCTCGGTGTTACCGCCTGGGACGATGACCTGCGCAAAGCCCTGGACCGGGTTTACGACGCCTGCAGCAAGATTAAGTTTGATGGTGCTTATTACAGGAAAGATATCGCCCACCGGGCTTTAAAAAGGATGTAGAATTAACCGGCAGAGCCAGGCATGGCGCTCATCTGGTAATAAGGCAGCACTCTTTTGCGCCGCTGCAGCCTGGGCGGGTTAAATAATGGTGTGCCCCTGGTTTGTGGGACAGGTGCAAGATATGTGTGCGTGCATAATGCGCAGAGGGCATAAAGCAGGTTAATACAGGGTTTTTCCCGGCTTTTAGCTGAACGAGTACAGGTTGGGGTAATTGAATAGACTGGTAAATGGTTTATCAAGCTTTTGGAGGTGGCGAACATGCAACCTGCAGTGGTGCTCGGTTTTGCCCGGACTCCGTTTGGCCGGTTTATGGGGGCACTTTCATCTGTGCCCGCCGTGGATCTGGGCGCAGCAGCCTTAAAAGAAGCCCTTTCCAGGTCCGGCGTGGAAGGTGAAGATGTCGGCCAGGTTTTGCTCGGGATGGTCATTCAGGGCGGGGCCGGCCAGATTCCTTCCCGGCAGGCTACAGTAAAGGCGGGCCTGCCCTATAAGGTCCCTTCAGATACAATCAACAAGGTATGCGCTTCCGGCCTGCGGGCCGTCAACCTGGGCGAAGCCATGATTAAAACCGGCGAAGCAAATATCATTGCGGCCGGGGGCATGGAAAATATGAGCGCCGGGCCGTACATAATGCCGGGAGCCCGCAGCGGTTACCGGATGGGCGATGCCAGGGTGATTGATACCATGGTTTATGATGGCCTCTGGTGCCCCTTTCATGATGTCCATATGGGAGTGCACGGCAGTGCCGTGCCGGCTGAGCACGGTATAACCAGGGAAGAAATGGATGAATGGTCCCTGCGCAGCCACCGGTTTGCTCTTGCAGCAATGGACGACGGGCGGCTAAAAGAAGAAATCGTTTCAGTTGAGGTGCCCGGAAGAAAAGGGAAACCGCAGGTGGTCGAACTTGATGAATTGCCAAGGCGTGACACCTCCCTTCAAAAACTGGCCCAGCTTCCGCCGGCTTTCGAAAAGGAAGGCTTGATCACGGCCGGCAATGCCCCCGGGATTTCGGACGGGGCGGCAGCGCTGGTCCTGGCTTCGAAAGATAAAGCCCTGGAACAGGGTTTGGAACCGCTGGCAGAAATAATTGCTACCGGTACTGCTTCCAGGGAACCCCGCTATATTGCCACCGTGCCTTATGAAGCTGCGGCGGTGGCCCTGGAGAAGGCCGGGCTGAAGGCGGAGCAGATGGATTTGATCGAAGTAAATGAAGCCTTTGCTGCTGTAGCTCTAACCAGCATTAAACTGGGCGGCTGGGACCGGGACAGGGTCAATGTCAACGGTGGTGCGATAGCCCTCGGACACCCGATTGGAGCCAGCGGTGCCCGGATCCTTATGACCCTGGTTGCCGAACTGCGCCGCCGCGGTGGCGGGTACGGCCTGGCCACGATTTGCAGCGGGGCGGCCCAGGGGGAAGCAACGGTTATCAAGGTCTCATAAACATAGTTAAGAGGGGTAAAAAGTGAACTTTGTTCTTTCGGGTTATCACCAGGCTAAAAGAGAAGAATTTCGCCGTTTTGCAAGGCAAGAAATCGATACGGGAGATCATTATCCCGAAGCAAACCTGAAAAAAGCGGCACAAAAAGGTTACATGGGCCTGCCCCTGCCTCCGGAATGGGGCGGGGGAGGAGAAGATTTTTTAACCTACACGATCTTGATCGAAGAGCTCTCCCGGGTGTGCGCTTCAACCGGGGCAATTATAGCGGTTCATACCTCGGTGGGGACCTTTCCCCTCTATTACTTTGGCACTGAAGATCAGAAAAAACGTTACCTGTCCGGCCTGGCCCGGGGTGAACTTTTGGGTGCCTTTGCCCTGACCGAGGCGGAGGCAGGTTCAGATGCGGCCTCCCTGTCCGCCACTGCCTCCAGGTCGGGAGACGGGTATATTTTAAACGGGTGCAAGCTGTTTATTACCAGCGGGGACCGGGCCGATCTTTATACCGTATTTGCTACGGTCGACCGCAGCCTCGGCTATAAGGGGATTACGGCCTTCCTGATGGAAAAGGGCACCCCGGGACTAACCCCGGGCAAACCGGAAAAGAAGATGGGTTTGAACCGCTCCAATACTACTGAAGTGCGCATGGAGGATCTCTATATCCCGGCGTCGAACAGGTTAGGTGAAGAAGGCAGTGGTTTCAGTATAGCCATGTCGCTGCTTGACGGCGGCAGGATCGGGATTGCCGCCCAGGGCCTCGGCCTGGCCCAGGCAGTGATCGATTACACAACCGCTTTTTTAAAGGAGCAGGAGGAATATTCCGGCCGGGAAACCGGGCAGTACAAGGCTTTTGAACTGGCTGATCTGGCGACAAAGCTGGAGGCGGCCCGGCTCCTGGTGTACAGGGCTGCCCTGGTTAAGGATTCCGGGCAAAAATGCTCTAAGGAAGCTTCAATGGCCAAGTATTATACCACCGACCTGGCCATGGAAGCGGCGACACGCTGTATCGATTTATGCGGCTTTCCCGCAGCCGGCACGAGCAACCCGCTGACCGGGTACTTTTGTGACGCCAAGGCGCCCCAGATTTATGAAGGAACCAACCAGATCCAACGCCTGGTGGTATCCAGGGAGCTGCTGGGCAAGTAGGTGACAATGGGTGACACTAGGGGGTGACACTAGGTGACACTAGGGACGGGGCAATTTTGTCACATCCCACTGAAAGTTGTCGTCCCCTTTGACAGTCTTTTGATAAGTGACAGAATTGCCCCGTCCCCATTGTCACAGATACAGATAGAGGAT
>PUOG01000124.1 GCA_003552745.1 Spirochaetaceae bacterium | reverse complement strand
GTGCGTTGGGTGGCAGCCGGCGACCATGAATCGCTGTACGAGCTCGTGAGCCGGGTTACGCGGTGTTGACCAAGGTCGCGGCGGCTCGGTATAGTGCGGGTTCACGTCGTCAGGATGGGTTGCGGCCTTTGTCTCGGCGTATATCTTAACAAGAACAGGAGTGTGCTCGGTGCCCTGCGGACGCAAACGAAAACGCAAGAAGATCGCAACGCATAAGCGCAAGAAGAAGCTGCGCAAGAACCGTCACAAGAAGAAAGGTAAGTAAGCGGTAGTCACCGGCTACCGCTGTCGCTCCTCTCGAAAGCAGTTCCCTTCAGAATACATGTTGCACCTCCCGTCGCGAAAGGGTGTTCGCTGGAAGCGCGAGTGGTCACTATGATATTCTTCGCGCTGCGGAGGTTTCATGGCGCAGCAGATCGCGCTTCGCGACGGCAGACAACTCGACTTCACGAGCGGCCCACTCGTCATGGGCGTGATAAACGCCACACCCGACAGCTTCTACGCGAATAGCCGTGCCGAAAAGACCGGACAGGCGGTGGATTTCGCCCGGAAGATGATCGCAGAGGGGGCGTCGATCCTCGACATCGGTGGCGAGAGCACCCGTCCCGGAAGCGATCCGGTCGACCCCGAAGTTGAGAAATCTCGTGTCGTGCCGGTGATCTCGGCGATCCGCGATCTCAGCAATATCCCGATCAGCATCGATACGAAGAAGGCAACGGTGGCGGCGGCGGCACTCGGAGCGGGGGCCGACATCATAAATGATGTTTCGGCGCTGCGTTCCGATCCGGAGATGTTACCGCTGGCGGCAGAGGCGGCGGCACCGGTCGTTCTCATGCATATGCTCGGTGACCCGAAAACCATGCAGGACCGCCCCTCCTACGATGACGCAGTGCAGGAGATTCTGCACTTCCTCATCACCCGGGCAAACGAGGTTGTCCGTGCAGGTGTCGACGGGTCGAGGATCATTCTCGACCCGGGTATCGGATTCGGTAAACGGCTCGAGGACAATCTGCGTCTGATCGCCGATCTTCCCGCATTCGCCGCGCCGGGATATCCCGTGCTCGTCGGCGCGTCGCGCAAGAGCTTCATCGCGCATGTCGTCCGTCCTCACACCGACGGCGATCACTCCGATTCGCCAAGCGCTGCCGAGGTTCCGCCGGAGCGGCGACTCGCCGGCTCGTTGGCCGTGCACGTGGTCGCGGCGATGAAGGGCGCCTCGATTCTCCGTGCGCACGATGTCGGCGAGACCTCCGACGCGGTACGAGTGGTTCGTGCTATCGCCGCAGCCGCCCGTCACAGGGTGAAAGGAGAGGCCTGAGTGCAGCTGATGAGCGAGCTGTGGATTCTGCGAGATATCGTCGTGCCGATACTCGACATCCTGCTGCTCGCGTTCCTGATTTACAAGGTCTACCAGATCCTCGTCCAGACACGAGCGATACAGCTGGTCAAGGGTGCGTTCGTACTCGTATTCGTGTACGCGTTCGCATTCTTTCTCGATCTCACGACGGTCCTCTGGATCATGAATCTGCTCGCCCCGGGGCTTGTAATCGGCCTCGCGATCATCTTCCAGCCGGAGTTGCGAAAGATATTCACGCGTATCGGCCAGGGACGCTTCTTCGGCCTCGGCGGCCAGGCGAGGCCTCTTCAGCTCGAGGCGGTAATGAGCGCGGCCGAAGTCCTCTCCTACAGGAAGCGAGGGGCGCTTATCGTGTTTCAGCGGACGGTGGGACAGAAGGGGATCGTTGAAACCGGCACCCGGCTGGACGCGGTACTCACCTCCCAGCTGCTCATTACCATTTTCGCGCACGATACGCCGTTGCACGACGGGGCGGTGATCATCGGAGAAGAGAAGATCGTCGCAGCCGGCTGTTTTCTGCCCCTTTCCGAACAGCTCGATATACGGCGCAGTTTCGGAACCCGTCACCGGGCGGCACTCGGCATGGCTGAAGAGAGCGACGCCGTTGTGCTGGTCGTCAGTGAGGAAACCGGAGCGCTTACGCTCGCGTACGACGCGAACCTCTACTACGACTTGTCGATCGATGAGGCTCGGCGGCGACTGCGCGATCTGCTGAACCTGAACGAAGATGAGTCGGAGGATGATGCGGAGGTGGCGGCCCTTGCGGATTAGACGACTCTTTACCCGTGCGGGCGCCGACTGGCTCGTCAAGGTCCTGGCGCTCGCAGCTGCTGTACTGCTCTTCTTCTATAACCGCATCGCCGGTCTCGAAGAGACGGTATTCACCGTTGCGGTCGAAACCGAAGTCTCCGAAGAGCTCGCGATCGCCGCCGACTATCCGTCGCGAGTGCGTGTGCATCTGCGCGGGAGTGAGGAGGCGATCTCGGCGGCCTCAAGCGACGATTTCGTTGCGGTTCTCGATGCAACGCGATTCGTCGATCCCGGAACGTATCGCGTTTCCGTCGACGTGCGTCGCCTCGACGATGAATACAGTATGAGTGGACTCGATATCGAACCGTCGCCCGCTTTCGTAACACTCGAGCTCGAGGAGCGTGTGCAGACGACCGTCGAAGTATCTCCATCGATAGTCGGATTCCCAGCACGCGGTTACGAGCTCACCCAGTCGTTCGTCTCGCCCGAACGGGTCCAGATCGAGGGTCCGGAACGATACGTGTCGGCGAGAACGCGGATAGCAACTGCTCCGATAGACATCGGCGACCGGAGCGAGAGTTTCACGATGCTCGTTGAACTCAGACCGCCGAACCGATTCATTCGCGTTCGCGGGAGCGAAACAGTAGAGTTCAGCGGAATTGTGGAAGAGAGTGTCGTTCTGACCACCTTTGATCAGGTGGCGATCGTTGCCGTAGATCTGGCCGAGGGTCTCATGCCGGTAGAAGCTCCCGCCGGAGGCTCGGTTACCGTTCAGGGTCCGCTGCTGCAACTGGAAGAGACCCGTCGCGAAGATATCCGGCTCGAGGCGGATGCGTCCGAGGTCGACGGAGCCGGAGTGCACACCTTGCCCGTGCGCGTAGAGGCTCCCGAAGGACTGCTGGTGGTCAGTTACGAGCCCACCGAGATCGTCCTGGAGGTGGAGTCGACCAACGACGATGGGACAAGTCCGGCCGGAGGACCACAGCCTTGATTCTCGGACTAGGTATCGATATCGTGCGGGTCGGCCGACTCGACTCGTGGCTGGAGAACCCAGGTCTGCTCGCCCGCTTTTTCCATGAGGAGGAGCTCGCCGCCGTCGAGCAACGGGGTAGCGGGCGCGGTCTCAGCCTTGCCAGTCGATTCGCCGCCAAGGAGGCGTTTGGGAAGGCGCTGGGAACCGGACTCATGCACTTCAACCTCGGCGAGGTCCAGGTCCGTAACGATGAGCTCGGGAAACCGGAGGTGATTCTGCACGGCCGCGCTCGGCAGGCGTTCGACCGGATGGGCGGCGCACGGGTATTCTGCAGCCTCGCCCACGAACGTGACAACGCCGTGGCGGTCGTGGTGATCGAAGGGTAGATTCGGAGACGGAGAGGATGTATGGCGACGAACAGTGTCAGTTTCTTCGCGAAGAAGCCGATTTCGTGCCCGATTTGTGACGCCGACATCTACCGGGAGGAGTTGCGTACCGGACGCGGGCGTCTGAATGCCGGCGAGCTCACCGAGGAGCTGCGGCGTCTCTATATTCCTTCGGAGAAGTACGGACGGGTGAATCCTCTCGTCTATCCGGTAACCGTCTGCGGTTCATGTCTCTACGCGGCGCTCTCGGAGGACTTCGAGTCGATTCCGCCCGAATGTGTTCGCGCGATAGAGGCGGATACCGAGACTCGCTCCGAGTTCCTTCACGAGCTTTTCGGTTCGATCAGTTTTGACGCTCCGCGCGACGATGTTACCGGTTGTGCCGCCTACTATCTGGCCACCGAGTGTTACGAGCACTTCCCGGCGGAAACATCACCCACGATAAAGCGAGGCATCTGTATGCTTCGTGCCGCCTGGATCTGCAACGATCTGGAGGCACAGCGCCCCGGCGAGAACTGGGCGCATCTCGCGAATGTCTTCTATCGTAAGGCACGCTTCTACTACACCCTCGCGGTCGAGCGCGAACAGGACGGGACCGAGACGATCAGCGCGATTCGGCACCTCGGCCCCGACCTCGACAAGAACTACGGCTACGACGGTGTGCTCTATATCTACGGTCTTCTCGAGTATCGACACGGTCCGGTCGGAAACCCCGACAGGCGGGAGGAGGCACTCACTGAGGCGAAGCGAACCGTCGCGAGACTGTTCGGGATGGGGAAGGCGTCGCGAAGCAAACCGTCGGCGATTCTCGATAACGCCCGTGCGCTCTACGAGGAGATCTCGGGTGAGCTCGGCGTGAAGCCCGATTGATTCCACGGACAATGTGAGATGAGGACGATCGCACTGACTCTGGCGTATGACGGAACCGATTTCCGCGGTTACCAGGTACAACCGAATACCCGCACCGTACAGGGTGTGATAGAGGCCGGACTCGAGCGTCTGTTCGAGGAGCCGGTGCGGGTGGAGTGTGCCGGTCGTACCGACACCGGTGTCCACGCGAAAGGACAGGTGATCTCATTTCGTACCGAAAACCACTCGATTCCGGGAGACAGGATCGCCGTCGCCCTCAACTCGCGAACTCCCGGTGACGTCAGCGCTCTCGACAGCGGTGAGGTCCCCGGTGGTTTTCACGCCCGGTACAGCGCGGTGCTGCGCACCTATCGCTACTTCGTGTATGCTGGGGATGCGGCGGATCCGCTCGTCGATCGTTACGCGGTTCGCCTTCGCCGGCTGCCGTCGCTCGAACGACTGAACTCGTACGCGGCACGATTGGTGGGATATCACGATTTCACGACGTTCGCCTCGAGTCGTGATCGGTCCGGGTCGCGGTGGCGTTCTATCGATCGGGCGTTCTGGTTTCCGCTCGATCGATTTTTCGTTTTCGAGATATCCGCCCGCAGCTTCATGTGGCATATGGTGAGATCGATAGTCGGAACACTGATCGCTCTCGACGCAAAACACGCTCCGCCCGAGCAGTTGAGCGGGATGCTCGCCGCGGGCGACCGGTCGCTCGCCGCGACTACCGCCGCCGCACGCGGACTTGTGTTTTATCGCGTTACTTATCCCGCGGGCGCCGGATATCCACGGGTCGATTCCGGGGCGTCGCAGACCGTCGGTGAAGGGAGTTTCGAATGAGCGTAGATGAGCGGGAGTTCCATCGTGTCTGCACTCTGTTCCGCGACTACGTTTCCGGCGGCTTCGCCGGGACGCGTGACTTTGCCGGTTCCGAAAGCGGACATGATGCACCCGAGACGGAGGTGGAGCCCGAGGCCGGTGCGAATCGTGCCGCCCCGCAATCCGGGAAAGCGGCGGCACAGAGTGCCGTCGACTCGGAGTCGGAAGGACACAGCCGGCAGGCGCGGCGGCGCGAGCTCGACGAACTCGCCGACCGTATCCGTGAGTGCACGAAGTGCCCCCTCTCGGCGGTGCGCACGAATGCTGTCCCGGGAGAGGGAGCGCTCGATGCGCTTGTCATGGTCATCGGCGAGGGTCCGGGCGCCGACGAGGACCGCAGCGGACGGCCGTTCGTCGGCCGTGCCGGTCAGTACCTCGACAAGTGGCTTGCTGCAATCGATGTGAGCCGCGACCGGAACGCGTTCATCGCAAATATCGTGAAGTGCCGCCCGCCGCAGAATCGTGACCCGCTCCCCGATGAGCGCGCTTCCTGCTTCCCGTATCTCGAGCGACAGATCGAGCTCGTTCGCCCGAGGAGCATTCTCACCGTCGGACGGGTGAGCTCGCGGGTAGTTACCGGCGTGGATGCGAGCATGGCGGAGTTGCGCAAGGGCGAGCACGTCTTTCGCGGAATACCGGTATTTGCAACCTATCACCCGAGCGCCGTATTGCGGAACTACTCGTTGCGACGGCCGGTCTGGGAAGATTTGAAGCGGGTGCGGGCCGCCATATCCGGCGAGGCATAATGGCAAGCTCGCCTGCTCACTACGCCGAGCTCGTGTTCAACGTCCCGGTCCGCGGCAGCTTCTCGTACACCGTTCCCGAGGGCGTAACGCTTCTGCCCGGAGTTCGTGCCGTTGCGCCGTTCGGACGCCGCTCCCTGACCGGCTTCGTCGTCTCGGTGACCGATGTGCAGCCGGATGTGAAGCAGCTTCGTCCGGTCACACGCAGGGTCGACGATACGCCGATCTTCGGTGAGCCGGAGCTCGAGCTCGCTCACTGGCTCTCACGCCTCTACATGTGCTCGCTCGGCGAAGCGCTCTCCGCCATGATCCCCGGCGGTCGGAGAGAGCGCGAACCGGAGCCCGGCGGCATATTGGACGATGAAGAACCGGAGCTGCAGCACGAACTGAGTGATGAACAGTCGTCCGCGGTGGAAGCGATCGTCTCGAGCCCCGAAGGGCGATTCTATCTCGAAGGAATTACCGGCAGCGGCAAGACGGAAGTGTTCCTGCGGGTCGCTCAACGGACGCTGGATGATGGGAAAGGGGTTATCTACCTCGTTCCCGAAATAGCGCTGACCGCCCAACTGGAGACCGAGGTACGCAGACGATTCGGTGATACCGTAGCGGTCTTGCACTCCAGAATGACCCCGAGCCGGCGGCTCGCCGAGTGGCTCAAGATACGTCGAGGCGAGGCGTCGGTAGCGGTGGGTGCACGGAGCGCGGTCTTCGCGCCGATTCCCGATCTCGGGCTCATAATCGTCGACGAGGAACATGAGGCCACATACAAGAGCGGTTCGACACCGCGCTACCACGCGCGCCAGGTAGCGATGTACCGGGCACGCCGTTCAGGTGCGCGCATCGTATTCGGCAGCGCTACCCCGAGCGTGGAAGCCGCCTCGCTCATGGACAGCGGTACGCTGCGTCGCCTGCGGTTGACCCGTCGGCTCGCCGGAGGAAGCCCTCCGAAAGTTGAACCGGTCGATCTTCGTCGCGACCCCGGCGTCCTTTCATCACGCCTCCTCGATGCGATTCGCGAGAACCATCGCCGCGGCCGGCAGGCGATCCTCTTTCTGAACCGACGCGGCTTCGCGAACTATTTCCATTGCCGTTCGTGCGGATTCCGCATGAACTGCTCCCGATGCTCGGTCGCGCTCACCTATCATAAGGGGCGCAACGCGATGGTGTGTCATCACTGCGGATACCGCACCCGTCCACCGAGTGTCTGCCCGGAGTGCGGAAGCCTCGACGTGGGCTACGGTGGTTTGGGCACCGAGCAGGTGGAGGAGACGGTGCGCGACAACTTGCCGAGCCTGGTCTGCGAGCGACTCGATGCCGATGCGGTGCGAAAGCGCGGTGTCCTCGAGCGCACGCTCGAGCGATTTCGAAGTGGAGAGATCGATATTCTGCTCGGCACGCAGATGGTGGCGAAAGGGCTCAACTTTCCCGGGGTCGGGCTTGTCGGAATCGTTCTCGCCGATACCGGTCTCGCCATGCCCGACTTCCGCGCCGGCGAGCGCACGTGGAGTCTTATCGTCCAGGTGGCCGGTCGGGCGGGCCGGTTTCAGCCCGACGGGCACGTTCTCGTGCAGACGTACAATCCGCAACACCCTTCGGTCGCCGCGGCGGTCAGCGGCGATTCCGCCGGGTGGTACGAGACCGAACTCTCGACTCGGAGGCAACTCGGCTTTCCGCCGTACTCCCGGCTCTTTCGCGTACTCTTTCGCTCGCGCCGTGCAGACCGCTCGGCCGACGC
>PUOG01000104.1 GCA_003552745.1 Spirochaetaceae bacterium | reverse complement strand
GCCAGACATTACGGTCGGGCGTATGTTCGACGACCGTCCGGGCGGGAATCTTCAGCAGATACCACGATGCGATGGTGTTCATCGCCGCACCGATGTAGGTAATGAGCACGAGCCCGAATATTCCCTCGAGTACCGCGAAGGAGAGGAGTCCTACGCTGAGCAACTGGCTTCCGAGTTGTGACCAGCCGAGTCGAATATTCAACCGAAAGACCATCCCGCTGGTGTCGCGACTGCGCATGAAATCGCGTTGCACCGCATGCGACACCGAAACGCCGACGGTGCGGCTGAGACAGAAGAGCGTGAACACAACGAGAATGATCGCGCGGGCAGCCGGACCGCCGGTGAGGAGCACGAACCCGTAAAGCACGGCAACGAATCCGCGGGTCATCCACGAATATCCGAACAGGCGGTTGATGCGAACTCCCTCGAATAGTCGCGGTACGAACAGCGAGGCCATCCCGGTGACATGAAAGGCGGCGTTAATGTAGCCGAGTTCCAGGTTAGTGGCGCCGTAATGAATCGCCATCAATGAGACGATGGTCTGGTTCAACAGGAATACGCCGAGTCCGTTCCACGATATGTGCTTCATGAAGTTGCGAAAACCGAGCTCTCGCTCGGCTGTGGAAAGGACTTCGGTTCGGCTGCTCATGTTCATCCCATCATAGTTGTGTGGGTCGAGCGCGTCGATGCACTCGCCGCACACCTGATGACCGCTGGAACAGCCGGACCGGTTTCGCTACCATGAGGCGTCGAGATGACTCCGATTATGTATCCCGAAAGCGCGGAGAGTGCGCAGGTTGATGTATATCACGGCACGCGTGTCCGTGATCCGTACCGATGGCTGGAAGACTCCGACAGTCACGCAACCCGCGCATGGGTGGCGCGGCAGAACGAGCTGACGCGCTCCGAGCTCGATCTGCTCGATGAGCGCTCATCGATGGGAGAACGGTTGGCGCGATTGTGGCACAGTCCGAAACGCGGGCTGCCGTTCGTCCACGGGAACTCGTTGTTCCGCTTCCACAACGACGGCAGTCAGAATCAGGACGTTCTCTACGTGTCGGATTCCGACGGTGGTAACGAGCGCTGTCTGCTCGACCCGAACGACTTTTCGGCCGATGGGACGGTTTCGCTGTCATCCTTTTCGGTCAGCGACGACGGTTCGCTTCTTGCCTACGGATTGAGCGACGGCGGATCCGACTGGATTACCTTCTTTGTACGAGAGGTAGCCTCCGGACGCGATCTGCCCGACCGCGTTTCGTGGAGCAAGTTCTGCCGGCCGACCTGGCTGCCCGACAACAGTGGCTTTCTCTATCAGCATTACGAACGACCGGACCGCGAGCTCAGCGGACGCACCGCCGCACCGCGTTTGCGGCTGCACCGCATCGGCTCCGAGCAACACGAAGACGAAACGATCTTCGAGAGTCCCGAGGATCCCGAGCGGATGTTCACTCCGGCGGTCAGCGACGATCGCAAACGAATCGTGATCACCGTTGCACGCGGCACCGAGGCGAAACATCTCGTCTACATTCGAGATATTGGCGGCGGCTCAGTCCGACCGCTCGTCGACCGGTTCGAGGCTCTCTACGATTACATCGGCAATGACGGCGATACCTGGTACTTCCACACCGATTCGGACGCCCCACACGGTCGGATTGTGGCGGCCGATGCTCCGCACGATCAAAACGAGGTCCGCTGGCGCGAGATCGTCGGCGAGCAGGAGGATACGCTGCTCGATGCGAGGCTCGCCGGCAACGAGCTGCTGCTCTCGTATATGCGCGATGCGTGCAGCGTCCTCATCCGCCGTTCTGTCGACGGCGAGTCGCCGGCCGAAAGCGTACAGCTGCCCGGAATGGGAACGATCGCGGGATTTTCGGGCCGGCGATTCGATCCGGTGCTCCACATCTGGTTCACCTCGTTTCTCGAACCGGCGATCTACCTCCGGTACGAGGTCGAAAGCGGGCGCCTCGACGAGCTCGACCGGTGGAGCGCTGATTTCGACCCGGAGCCGTATATGACCGAACAGCGCTTCGCCGTGAGTGCGGACGGAACGCGCGTTCCGCTCTTTGTCGTACGCCGGAAGGACGCCGAGCTGAACGGGAAGAATAGTGCCTTGCTGTGGGGATACGGCGGATTCAACATCGCTATTCGTCCGTTCTTTACGATACAGCGCGCGGCGTGGCTCGAAGCCGGAGGCGTGCTCGCTGTTGCATGCATTCGCGGCGGCGGTGAGTACGGGAGCGAGTGGCACGAGAGTGGGACAAGGCTGAACAAACAGAACGTGTTCGATGACTTCATCGCGTGTGCCGAGCTCCTGATCGGGGAGCGGTTCACCTCGCCCCGACGTCTCGCCATCCAGGGCGGTTCGAACGGAGGACTGCTCGTCGGAGCGTGTATCACGCAGCGTCCCGAGTTGTTCGCCGCCGCGCATGCCGCGGTCGGGGTCATGGATATGCTGCGATTCCACACATTCACGATAGGCTGGGCATGGACGAGCGACTTCGGCTCCCCGGAAAACCCGGAGGAGTTCAAGGCGCTGTATGCGTACTCGCCGTTACACAATGTGGTTGATGGAGAGTGCTATCCGGCAACCATGCTGACCACCGGTGACCATGACGACCGGGTCGTGCCGGGGCACTCGTTCAAGTTCGCCGCGCGGCTGCAACTTGCGCAGGGATGTGATCGTCCGGTGTTGCTACGTGTCGAGACGCGGACCGGACACGGGGCCGGCAAGCCGAAATCGGTATCGATAGCCGAGGATACCGATATCTTGAGCTTTCTCCTCGCGCACACGCGCGGGTGACGACGTAACCTTTTTCCGGGAACGGTTCGGAGTTACACTGAACTCGTCATGCGGCCCCGGCACATCGAGTCGCTGGTCGACGACTTCGGACAGATCGTGAGCGAGGTGAGTATCGACAATATCTCGCCCACCTTTGCGCCGCTGGTCGACGCAGCGTGCGAGAGCATACCCGAAACCGTGGGAGACGAGCTCTCGTCGCTCTACCTCTACGGGAGCATCCCGGCGGCACGGGCGGTGGCAGGTCGTTCCGATCTCGATCTGCTGGCCGTTCTGCAAAGCGAGCCGGGACGCCGCTGTCGCCGTCGAATCGAGGGCGTCGAGCGAGAGCTGGAGGCGCGATTTCCTAAGCGGGTACGCGAGGTGTCGATCGCCGTCACGTGGATCGATGAAGTCTTCCACGGCGATCGGTCGCTCGGCTGGAAGGTCTTCATTCGCCACCTCTGCGTGCTCCTGTGGGGCGACGATATTGCCGCCGAGCTTCCGAAATACCGCCCTACACCGGAGGTCTGCGCCAATCTGAACGGGGATGCTCCGCGGGTGCTTGCCGATTTCTGGCGGCAGTTCGAGGTCGCCGACAGTGAAGAGGAGCATCGTCGTATCGGCGGCATGATTGCCAGGAAGATTCTGCGCACCGGAATGAGCGTTGTCTCTGCACAGAGCGGCGAGTGGGCGACATCGCGAGCCGACATCGCATCCTATCTCATTCTCTACTTCCCCGAAATCGCTTCGGATATAGAGCTGCTCCTGCACCTCGCCGAGGAGCAGGAGCTGGCGCTGGTCGGAAACGTCGCGCGGTTGCGTGCACTATCTCAGTGGGCGGTGCGGCAGGCCGAACGTGAACTGGTGCCCCACTTGCAGGACACGGGCTTGTAAGTGAGAGTACCGATGGAGCCGAGCGTAGACAATTCCCGGTCGATTGCCGACTTCTATCACTTCTATCAACGAAATGCAGCGCCTTTTTCCCCGGGGGATATCTTCAGTACAGGCTTTTATGGTCTTTGAACGCTTGGATGCGGTGGTGTGACCCCCGGTTGCTACTCTGCATCTACGGGCGAGGGGTGTATACTGTACTCGCGGTAGGGAGTCCGCGGTAGGGAGTCCGCGGTAACCGCGGGGGATTTATGTGGATACCCGAGGAACGACAATATGTCGATGTCGAGCGCTTCTCGGTTGTTTCCGGCAGCAGACCGATGTTGACCGATATTACCCTCCATATACCTCGCGGCGCGTTTGTGAGTGTTATCGGCCGCTCGGGCAGCGGCAAGACGACGCTGTTGCGGGCACTCAACGGACAGATCGGCTTTTTCGACGGCTGTCGTCACACCGGAGATATCCGCTTCGGCGACCTCAGCATCTTCGACGGTAGCGTCGGCGAAGAGCGTGTTCGCAGGCGTGCGACGATGGCCTTCGATCGGCCGTATCTCTTTCCGATGAGTGTGCTCGAGAACATCGTCTATCCGTTACGCCTCGACGGTCTTCGCCGCAAGAGCCTTCTGCGCGAACACGCGTATCGGATCCTGGACGCTTTCGGCGTTGGGAAAGAGATCGGAACTGTCCTTGATCGTTTTCCCCATGAGCTGCCGCTGAGCATTGCACAGATGGTGAGTTTTTTTCGGGCGGTCATCCGCGAGCCGGATCTGCTGATGCTCGACGATACGTGCGCCCGGCTCGATCCATTAGCCGCGAGGCGTCTCGAGGAGCTCATCCGGAAGGCCGCCGACGCTACGACGGTGGTCATGAGCACCAACGATATCGAACAGGCCAAGCGCCTCTCGGATTTCGTCGTTGTCCTCGACGGTGGACAGCTCGTCGATCTCGTTACGCTTGCAGGTGGCGACGTGCGGGTTCTTTCGCGGCCTCTGCGGCGCTGACCACTCCCCGTTGGGACTCCGCGCCTCTAACATAGCTTTCCTTGCGGATTGACTAAAACGCCTCTAAGATGGGCGATGAATTTTCCTCCGCGCACGCGACGGTGCGAACAGCACATCGCAATAAGGAGCAGCTCTTGAGTGAGAAGGTGAAATCGAAGAAGCGAGGTGCCGGGAGTAAGAATCCAACGGCTGCGGCAATCATCTACGTGGTAGCTGTCGTGCTGCTTGTGCTCCCGATCACCGAGTGGCTCGGGAATGCTCCGCGCGAGTTCGGCACGAGCCCTGAACTGAGCTTCCTGAATTTGCCGGCGAGGCTCTTTGCTCTCGTGGGGTTCGTGCTCATGTTCTACCAGTTCATTCTCGGTATTCGTTTGCCGCTGCTCGAGAAGGTCTTTCCGCGCGCGACTAACCTCAAGCGTCATCGTATGCTCGGTAAGGTAGCCTTCGTGCTCATACTATTGCACGCGGTCATGATGCTGTCGTACGACTACGCGACCTTCGGTCAGTTGCTCTTCGAGAGGTATCGCGTTATCGGTATGATTGCCGCTGCGTGTCTGGTCGTCGGCGTGGTCGCTGCATGGTTCTTCAAACCGCTGAAACTCCCGACGAAAGCGTGGCGGACGCTCCACCTGCTCGGTTACGTGGTGTTTCCGCTCGGATTCTATCACGCGAACTCGCTCGGCACCGAAGTGATCACCGGAGAGTGGACGGTACAGCGGCCGTTCACGCTGTTTCTCATCATCTATGCGGTTCTCCTCTTGTACCGCATCGCGATCGCCGTAAGGACATGGAGCTCCGGGCGAACGCAGCCGAGCGGTTAACAGGACAGGTCGGCTGCCGGCGGGGCCGGGCACTCGACACACATCGAGCCGATGGTGCCTCGCGGAGACAAGTCTGCAGCGGCGGTGTCTGCGCAGACTGAGTGATTCAGCCAAGTGCTTTGACAACCGGGCGCCATGACCTTGCAGATTGCCCGAGAGCGTCGTATGCTAATGGTCGGTGCGGTATATACCGACCGCGAGCCCAAAATGTGATCTCTCGTTCAGTGTGACCTGCGGCATGTTCGGGTACCGCACCGCGATGGGATTCCCAATGGCGCGGGCACATAGCGTTCATTCGACTATCTTCCGACGATTCCCCCGACTCCAATCGCCTCATCCAACCACCTTCAGCTCCGTCGCCCGCGAACCGATAATCACGATAGGACCTGCCTTTGCCCGTGCGCGAAAAATTTTGGGCCGAATCGCAAAATAAAGCTTGACAGTTCTGAATTTAGTATGGCACACTTTGCGTGTAATTAAGAGGACGGTATGTTTTCTGTTGCAAGACAGCAGACAGCATTTCGACTTCGAAGACACATTTTTTGGAGGTGTACCATGAAGTGGCAGGGATATAACGAAAAGGCAGCCGAGCGCGTCACCAATGCGATCACGAAGGTTTTCGGCACCCGTTCTTTCTACACGATCGTGACCCTCGCGGCTCTCGCGGCGGTACTCGCTGCGACAGTCAAGTGGAGCGGCTGATCACTCTCTAGTTAGTCTGTCTATACTGCAGAATCGCCGGTTGTCGGGCGTGCCCTCTTCAGCCGGCGGTTCTGCAGCCGTTTTCTTTTCTTTCCTTTCTTTTCGCTCATTCTGACCGAAGTTTCAGTCCCGAATCCGCTGTTGGGAGTTCCTCGGCTACTGGTTTCATCGTTGAGCCGGTAAGGTCGGAGCGCGCCGTCTCTTCGGTGCGGAGCACGGCTGCGCCGGTGACCGCACGCAGAGTGGCTTCGTTGCCCGGAAATATACGGCCGTGGTATGGTTGGCCGATGTTTCTCAAGGTGCGGCTGTATCTGGTCGCGATAACGGTGGCGAGTATCTATGTCGTTGTCGCCGGATCGCAGAACCTCGATGTCACTGAGTACCTCTTCGCTCTCGTACTGCTCTCGGCCGCATCATTCCTCTCCCAGGTTTACGAGCTCGAAGTCATTCCCCATTACACGATTTCCACCCAAACGGCCCTCGCACTCGCTGCCGTCTACATCGGCGGCTTGGAATTGGTCATTTGGGTTACGATACTCTCGTCGCTGCCCGCCGAGCTTATCCTGCGCTGGGACAAGGTCAGTACCGATCGCACGCGATTCGTCGAGCTCGTGGTCTTCAACACCGGGCAGATGTTGGTCAGCGTGGCGATCGCAGCTCGAGTGTTCGCCGCGATTACCGGGCTGGACTCAGCGGACGTCTCCGGCATGGAGACGATCCTCGAAAGCGAATATGTCGCCATGATCGGAGCGTTTCTCACCTATACCCTCGCCAACCATTCGCTCGTCGCCGGCGTTATTGCGCTGAGCTCCGAGGACCGCTTTCTCACCGTACTCAGGTTCGGGCTGAAGAACCTCCCGCTTCAGTTCATAACGATGGGCGTGCTCGCAATGCTGATAAGCACCCTCTACGACAGCGCGCCGCACAATCTGGTTCTCGTGCTCGTTCCGCTGGCGCTGGTGCACTATTCGGTGCGTAACTATCTGCGCCTGCGCCGCGACTCGCACCATGCGTTCAAACGGATCACGGACCTTCTCGCGCATCGCGACGAGTATACCGGCGAACACTCCGACGACGTGGAGGAGCTGGCGCTCCGGCTCGCGCGATCGGTCGGACTGTCCGATGAGCGTGTGGAGAACGTGCGACTCGGAGCCGCGATACACGATATCGGGAAGATCGCCATTCCGGACGCGATTCTGAACAAGCTCGGCCGGCTCGACCGTGACGAGTTCGAGGTCATGAAGACCCATGTTACGATCGGCGCGGATATCATCGGGAAGTTGGATATCTACCGCGGAGTTGTGCCGCTGGTCCGCCACGAGCACGAGCATTGGGACGGCTCCGGGTATCCCGACGGTCTTGTCGGGGAGGAGATCCCGCTGGAGGCGCGAATCGTCGCGGTAGCCGACGTGTACAGCGCCTTGACGACCGAACGGCCGTATCGACCGCCGAAGGGGCAGCCGTTGAAGTATTCGATTCCCGAGGCGTGC
>PUOG01000116.1 GCA_003552745.1 Spirochaetaceae bacterium | reverse complement strand
TCGCTCGCATCGGGGTCGGTTTTCTTCATCGACGAGATACACCGCCTGAAGCCTGCGATCGAAGAGATGCTCTACATCGCGATGGAGGATTTCGAGCTCGACTGGGTTATCGGTCAGGGGCCGTCGGCTCGCACGATCCGCATCCCGCTTCCCGCGTTCACGCTCGTCGGCGCCACCACCAAGCCGGGACAGGTTGCCGGGCCGTTGTACAGCCGCTTCGGGATCACCCTGCGGCTCGATCTGTATGGGGAGGATGAGATCGAGCTCGTATTGCGACGCTCAGCCGGTCTCCTCGGAGTGAGCGCCGACGGGAAGGCGCTTCACAGGCTGGCGAAGAGCGCACGCGGCACACCGAGGGTCGCCAACCGTCTTCTGCGCCGTGTGCGTGACTTCGCCGAAGTGCTCGGTGACGGGCGGATTACCGAGGCGATCGTCGGCTCGTCGCTCGAGCGTCTCGACGTGGACTCGATCGGCCTCGAACGACACGACCGTACGATTCTCCAGACGATTATCAGCACTTACGGCGGAGGTCCGGTTGGCGCGGAGACGCTGGCGATCTCGGTCGGTGAATCGATCGACACGCTCGAAGACTTCTACGAGCCGTTTCTGATTCGAAGCGGGATGCTCAAACGCACGCCGCGGGGACGTGTCGCCACGCCTCACGCATACCGGCATCTCGGGCTCGAGCTTTCCGGGGACAATGGAAACGAGCCGCTTCTCTTTTGATCTGCCGGACCGGCTGATCGCGCAACACCCTACCGACCGCCGTGAAGAAGCGCGTCTGCTCGTCGACGATGCCGGAACGGTCTCGCACCGTCATGTGAGTGACCTGGTCGATGTTATTCCACGCGATGCTCTCCTCGTGATCAACGATACGCGAGTGCGAAGAGCGCGTATCTATGCGCGCGAGGAATCGAGCGGCCGATCGGTGGAGATTCTGTTTCTCGAAGCGGTTGCCGCGAACAGATGGCGCGTGATCGCACGGCGTCCCGGCCGGAACCCTGAACGCCGCCGCTACGTGCTTCCGGGCGGAATCGAGGCGCGCCTTCGTCGTGACTCCGATCAGTACGAGCTCGAGAGTGACGCACCGCTCAACGAAATGTGGTTCGAACAACACGGGCACATGCCGCTTCCGCCGTACATCGAACGGGAAGATGAGACGGCCGATACAGAGCGTTACCAGACGGTGTACGCTCGCCGCGTCGGCTCCGCGGCTGCGCCTACCGCCGGCCTCCACCTGAGCGAAGCGGTGCTCGCCGGCCTCGAAGCGCGGGGCGTTGAAGTAGTCAGTGTGACGCTTCACGTCGGTACCGGGACGTTCGCTCCGGTGCGCACCGAGCGTGTGGAGGACCACACGATGCATACCGAGCGCTACGAAGTCTCCCCGCAGGCGGCGAACGCGGTAAACGGTGCGAAGGCTGCCGGCCGTCCGGTTGTGGCAGTCGGCACGACTTCGGTGCGAACGCTGGAGTCGGCGTGGCACGACGGAGAGCTTCGCCCCGGAGAGGCATCATCCAGCCTTTTCATCTACCCTGGATATCGATTTCGGGTGGTGGACGAGTTGCTCACGAACTTCCACACCCCACGAAGCAGTCTGCTCATGCTGGTCTGTGCGTTCTCCGGAACCGAACGGGTGCTCGATCTCTATCGCGAGGCGGTCTCCCTCGAGTACCGCTTTTTCAGCTATGGAGATGCGATGTACCTGCGTCCCGCGATCGGTTGACGTACGCGCGCTAATATGTATGGGCGTCCATATCGAGGAAATCGCGGCGGACCCGGTAGAGGCGCTCGAGATGCTCGTTGATAATCCGCTCGTAGTCGAGATCGCCTGTTTCGATGCGGTAGTTGCGGTCGACCCAGTACTGGACCTGCTCGAGATCGACCTGGCGAAGCCGCCACGCTCGTTCCGACCAGACGAGCGCCTCATCCCAGTAAAGCAGCGCGTACTGGAATAGATCCTCGGCCTTCTCCAGGCTTTCGAGATTCAGATCGACCCACGGGTAGTTGAAGAAGTACGCCTCCCGCTTGTTGAAGCGGTTGGCCCAGGCGAGGTAGAGCTCGGTGAGCCTTAAGTTCAGATGCATATTGAAGAGATAGCGATATCGCTCCCACTCCCGCTCGCTCTCGATTCGCGCCAGAGCGTTCAACGGATTGGCGAAATCGGCCCGCAGCGCGCGTTCAAGCCAGAAGATGTTCTCGTTGAGATTGAGGGGCCGATCGTGGAACTGTCGCCGATAGAGCCGGTATAGCTGTTCCTTGTACAGCATCCGTTGCGAGAAGAGCGGCGAAGCGGCGACGAGGAGAATGAGCGAGGCTATCGCGAGCGTACGTCCTCTCACATTGAGACTATCGGCGTTTCGGCAACGATTCTCCACACCTCTTCGGCGATGGAATCGGCAGGGCGCGCGCCGTCGAGCCGGTGAACGACCGCTCCGTCCCGTTCGGCACGATCGATTACTTCGGCATATCTCTCTGCAACCGCGGTGAGAAAATGCTCCTTCTCGAACAGTTCGGCCGCCCCCCGGTCGGTAATCCGTTCGAGGCATACGGATACAGGGACGTCGAGAAAGAACAGGAGCTGAGGATGAGGGAATCCCGAGTTCGCGCGATCGACGAACTCACCGCCACAGGCGACGCCCTGGTATGCGAGCGAAGAGTAGACGTAACGGTCGCTGACGATGGTTCGTCCGGCCTCAATTCTACTGACGACACCGTTCTCGACTGCGTGGAGATGCTCGTGGCGGTCCGCTGCGAAGAGCAGAGCGAGGGTACACGGGTGCAGCGATTCCTCCCCGCGGAGCACCCGGCGGATCTGTGTTCCGAGGATCCCTTCGGTCGGTTCGCAGTCGTGATCGCAACTGCTGCCGATTGCTCGTAACCTGCGGACCAGCTCCGTCGACTGAGTTGTCGTACCTGCGCCGTCCAGGCCTTCGAAAACTATGAACCTATCCAACATAAACACGTATCAATTCGGGTCAGGATGGGCGTTTATTCGCCCACTCGATTGTGCTATAGTATATCGTAGGCTGGGGACACCGACGACGTTATTGCGACCCAACGGGGCAACGGGGGCTCCGTCGGATGCGGGAACTGGAACGCTTTGAACGAAACGAAACATACCGCATTGGGCTACCTCGCGCAAGCTGCCATCCTCCTTATACTTACGTCGGCAACCGTTTATCTCTTTGAGCCGACACGGCAACAGATCGGCGAACGGATGGATGAGCTGCGCGATCACACGATTGAGCTCGTCGAGCAGCAGCTCGGACGGCGAATCCGGTATACCTCCATTTCCCCTTCTATCATTACACGGCTCGAGATTCGCGACCTCGATATACTTCATCATGAAGAGGCGGAAAGTGATGATGCGCTTCTCAGCATCGCAAGTGTCCAGGTACGTTATCGGTTGATTCCGCTCCTGCTCGGTCGGCCTGAGGATTCGCTGCGTGAGTTGCGGATTCGGCAAACCGATATCTCGATAGATGTGGAGCGCGATCGCGAGCTGGTGCGCTTTTTCGCCGAGCTTATGGGAATCGACGACGGCGCTGCGGGTGACCCCGATACGGAGGTCATATCGATACCGCCGGAGGAGCCGCTCGAGATCGAGCGGCTAAGCGACGAGCTCGAAATCTCCGAAGGCGCACTCCCGCAGGGGCTTCTCATCTCGGCACGGAACGTAAACGTAGAGATAGTCGCACCGGAGGGCAGAATCCGCGCGGAGGATGTGTACGCCCGGGCTCGACAGAACGAAAGAGACATATTCGTGCAGCTTCGCGCACGCGTCGACGGCGAGCACGAGCAGATAGCCGAACTCGGCCGGGTTCAGTCGGACTTCGATCTGAGTGCGACCCTGGGACCCGGCATCAGTTATTCGAGCGGATTTCTCGATCTGCGGAGTCTTTCGACCGATCTTTTCGTGCTCTCACGGCAGCAGCTGCGTCTGCAGAGCGGGTTGGAAGCGGTAGAAATCCGGAAAGTCCAGGACAGCGACCCGGTTGATCTGGTGCTACGGCGCCGGAACGGTGAAACCCGCCTTGAAGTAGCGGCCGAGGATTACCGCTTTTCGGAGCTCGGACAGTTTCGAGGCGCCTGGGGTGAATACAATGAGTGGCTGACCACCGTAGTAAGCGGTAACGGGTCAGTGACACTTGCCGATGGTCGGTCGCCGACCTATGATGCGCGCATCATTACCGATCTTCCGGAGGAGCGGCTGGGAATCGCGTTGGGTGTCGATGCACGGATCGCCGGCGATACCGAACGGATGCGAGTCCCCGAGTTCAGGGCGACGGTGCCGTTCGGACGCGTCATTTTCGCCGGCACGATCGACCTCGAAAGCGCTATGCCGACCGGGAGCATCTACCTCGATGGTCTCGAGATCCCGGACGCTCCGAGGCTCTCGACACGGTTGGATGTGGAGCCGAGAGATTCGGCGCTGCTCCTCCATGCGGATCGTGTGGATTACGCTGGTTCGGTCTTGTACGACGTTAATGCACAGCTTTCGCTCGACGGCGATCACGCCCACGCCGACCTGTCGCTCCGTCCGGGCGATAGTGGCTCGCTGCGTCTTTCAGGAAGCGCGGATCTGGACGATCTCTCCGATTTTTCCGTCCGCGCGAATCTCGACGATGTCCGCGTAGCCGAAGTCTACGACATCGTTCGTGGAATTGCGCGTGAAGAGCAGCTGCCCGCTCCCGATCTGCTCACCGACTCTTTGTTAATGAACGGAACCGTTGGATTGGAGGGGAAAGGAGGCGCACTTCGACTCGCCGCATCGACTCTCACGGTTACCGATAGAATGGAGCCGCTGGACCGTCTCGAACTCACCGTCGAGGAAAATGCCGAGCGCTACGAGGGAACCCTCGTGCTACGTCGAGGGGAATGGGCCGCCGACACTTCGTTTTCGGTACGAGCGGCGCAGGATGGTGCGCTCAACGCCCGTATCTCGCTTCTGCTGAACGATCACGACTACGATCTCACGGTTCTCTACAACCGTAACTACGGGCTCACCGTTCTGGACGACAACGGATCGCAGTTCGATCTGGTGTTCCTCGACGATGGTGAGATACGAGCGCGCGCGGATATCGTGAATCTCTCGGTGCCGATGCCGAACGAAGCTGCCTTGTCGGGTAGTCCGAGAGTCTCGATTGCCGGGGAGTTGCACTTCGCCGATCTCGAGCAGTGGCAGCTCGATCTCCGGACCGCCCGTATCGAGGAGCTGACCGTCGATGAACGCTCCTTCGACTTCGCGATCGCCGGACAGATCGAGCCAACCAGAGGCGTACTCGAGCGCATCGAGATCATCGACGATTACGGAACGATCGAGGGAGAGGCCGAAGTGACCTTCGCGTTCGCGGACGTAGTCAGCGGTTCGATCGACTTTCGCGGAGAAGGCGACCGTTCCGGTGAACGCTACGAAGCGGAGATACGATACGACGGGCGAACAATCGACGGACAGGCGGTTGTTCGCGAGTCTCCGCTTGCTCGCCTCGAGTTCGAAGAGCTAACCGGCTGGTTCAACGGTGACTTTGCGATCGAAGGCTGGCCGGATGAACCACAAATGTCGGCGTCGGTGTCGTTAGTCGAGGCGGAGTTGGAGGGGGAGCCTTTCGCCGCGGAGGGTGATCTGGAGTTCGCCGAGAACGTACTCACCTTAGGCGGGGTACGTATCGATTATCTCGCCTCAACACTCAGGAACGTCTCCGGGGCATTCGATCTGACGAGCAATGAGTTGAGCCTCATGGGTGATCTCGAAGGTGTCCGTTCGGAGGAGCCGTTCCTGATGCGTGTTGAGCTTAGCGGTGCATTCGGCGGCGAGGAAGCGATAGATTTTCGTGAGCTCGACCTCGAGCGCATGCCGTTCGATGCGCAGCTCGTACTCGACGGTGTGCCGATCGAGGCGGATCTTCCATCCCGATGGGAGCTCTCGCTCGCACGCGACGAGGCCGGATTAGTGCGCGTTGACGGTGGCCCCGACGATTCCATTCAGGCGACGATCGATATCGACGGCGAGTTCACGCTTTCGCTCTCCGAACCGCTCCCGTTTTCGGTCGATGCAGAAGGTCAGATATCGGCGACGGAGATCGAAGCGAATCTCACCCGCGTTTCGCTGGATGTCGAGAGGGTTCCGGAACTCTTCGATCTCGGCGACTTCAAGATCGTCGCCGGACAAGCGGAAGGCTCGTTGAGGATGACCGGGCCGATATTCGATCCTGATCTGTTCGGGACGCTCACCGCCCACGGCGTCGAGGCACGATTGGTTCTCTTTCCGGATACCATAGGTCCGGCCGACGGTCATATTGTGTTCTCCGAAAAAGAGATGCGGGTGCAGCCGCTCAGAACCCCGGTCGGGCAGGCTTCGGCGGACTTCGAAGGCGTGTTCCTCATCAGCCGTTGGGATCTCGAGCAGTTCGAACTCAACATAGAAACCGTAGGGACGCCTGGGCCCCATGTCGACTTCGATTTCGGAGGCGTACACGTGGATGGGTATGGCCGCGGTCCCTTCTCGATCGTCGGCACCGGGTCGGATGTGAGACTGTTCGGTGAAATCGTCGCTCACAATACGACGGTCACACTCTCGGAAGTGGATGAAGCGGATGCCGAGCCTCCCGGCCCCGATGACGATGGGCTGATTGTGGACCTCGCGATCGAGGCTGGAAGAGGCGTGGAGTTTCTCTGGCCCACGACGGCGTTCCCTATCCTGCGTGCCGTCGCCCGGCCGGGCGATCAACTGCGTATCGGCGCCGATACGCTCCAGCAGACATTTCAGATCGTGGGTGACATCGGCGTTCAGGGCGGTGAGCTCTTCTACTTCGACCGTTCGTTCATAGTGCGCGAGGGGATGATCCGGTTCAACGAAACCGAGGACAATGTAGATCCACGTTTGACCGTGAGGGCGGAAACGCGTGATGTCGGACCGGACGGTCCGGTGAGGATCTCGCTGGTAGCCGACGAGAGTCGCTTCAGCGAGCTGACGGTGCGAGTGGTCAGCGATCCACCGTTACCCGAGGAAGAGGTACTTGCAATGCTGGGGACCGGCGTGTTTACCTCCGCGGAGGATGGTCTCATCAACCTCTCGGGTGCGGTACTGCTCGGCGGCGACCTGGTTGGGCAGTTCGGAGTTATTCGGTCGGTCGAATCGAGTATCCGGAATGCGCTTCAGCTCGATCTATTCACCGTTCGGACGCAGCTCTTCCAGAACCTCGTACGCGGTGCGATCGACGAGCCGGCCGACGACGCGGAAGCGCCAATGCCGAGTCTCGGACGGTACTTCGACAACACGACCATGTTTCTCGGACGTTCGCTCGGCCCCGATGTATTCCTCGAACTGCTCGTTCAGCTCCGGTCACAAGACCTTTTCGAGGACGCCGATCGTCAGTTCGCGGGAGTCGATATCGATACCGAGCTCAGTCTGGAGTTCGAAACGCCATATTTCAATATCGAGTGGAGTTTCATGCCGCAGCGGCCTGAAAGTCTGTTCGTTCCCGACAACCGACTTACCCTCTCGTGGGGATTCACCTACTGAGGTTAACAAAGGACTCCGGCTCGAATATGATACCGGATCAATTAGCTAAAGGAGATTCTATGCGATCGAGCGCCCTGATCGTGACAGCGATCGTGCTTCTGCTTCCAAGTGTACTATACGCTCAGGACGATGACTGGTTCATGGACCAGCCCATTCTCGATATC
>PUOG01000187.1 GCA_003552745.1 Spirochaetaceae bacterium | reverse complement strand
TCTCGGATACGCTCCTGCTTCAGGCGATCACGATTCTCCGCGAGAGCGTCGAACAGGTGGTCGCGCAGCCGAGCGATCTGCGCCCGCGCGCACGCGCCACCGAGGCCGCATTCATGTGTGCGCTCGGACTGTCGATCTCCTCACAGGGAATCGGCGGCGCGGTCGCCTATGGAGTCAACAGCCGTTTCGACGTGCCGAAATCATGGACCTCGACGGTCATGCTTCCATATCTGCTCGACTACTTCGAAGGAAGCCGTCCGGAGAAGCTGAGACGGATCGCGACCGCCCTCGGTGAGCGTGAAATCGAGGATACCGGCCCACGCAGCATGCATCGGGCCGGAAGCGCTGCTCGCCGCCTGCTCGCCCGTACGGCGCTCCCGGCGCGACTGCGAGAACTCGATCTCACCCTCGATGATCTTTCGGGGGTGGCCGACGCGGCGAGCGATTTCGAGATGATCGGGTTCGTTCCGGTCCCGATCAGCACGCAGGAGCTCTACGACATCCTCAAGCAGGCGTATTGAACGATGACCCCGCGCAAGTTCTTGCGCCAGCCTGAGTCGGTACGCCGACGGCACGCTCCACGGATGCTCGCCGATCTCGAGCGACGCCTGCAGATCGGATCCCCGGTCACATCGGATGAGATTGTCAGACTCTCACAGCTCCTTGCCGGCGAGGCGTGGCTCGACGATGAGAGTCGCACGGCGCTCGTATCGCTCGCGGAGGCCGCCCGCTTGCAAGCCGCCGATTCGAGTGCGGGTCGTGCGGCGGCCGCCAGCTCGCAAACCGCGCGTGGCGGCGAGCGGCGAGTTCCACCGGCCGAGCTGATTCGCCGTGTGAATCACGCCCGTCACGAACTGCTGCGTGTGTCAGGCCGCGAGCCTGCCGATTGGGACCTCGCCGAATCGAAATCTGCGTCCCCGGACGGCGAAGCGATCGCGACGTTCCCTATCGCGCTTTTCGGTGAGTCGATACGCAGTCCGTACAACGTCGGTTCCATGATACGCAGCGCGGCTGCGTTCGGCGCCCGGGAGTGCCTCTTCTCACCCGAGAGCGCCGCTCCGGAGCATCCGCGTGCGCGGCGATCGGCGATGGGGGGCGAGCGAAGCGTCTCGGTTCGCCGTGCGACGCTCGAGGAGGTCGCATCCGGTGAGTTGCCGCTGTTCGCCGTCGAATCGGGTGGGGTGCCGATCGAGAAGTTCAGGTTTCCCGAACGAGGGATCGCGCTGTTCGGTCACGAGGAACTCGGACTCTCGCACGAGGCGCTCGAGCGCGCCTCCTCTTCGGGGGGAATCGTCACGATACCGCTTCACGGTGCCAAACGGAGCTTGAACGTTGCCGCGACGGCCGCGATCACCCTCTCGTGGTGGATCGCGCACCTCACTCGAGCGGCGGAAGCGTGACAAGCCGGCGCAGACGAAGGCGCTGCAGGCGAAGCCACCTGCAAACGCCTGTGCCGGCAACACTCCATGCACGCCGCGCTCTTACCTGAGTACGAGCTCGTGCGTGATCTCGGCGGTCTCTTTCAGCGTTGCCGCGACCGGACAGTACTTCGTGAGGCTCAGATCGATCGCTTTCTCCATCTTCTCGGCATCGAGCTCGCTTCCGGCGAAGATGTAGCGGATGTGCACGGATCGGAAGGTTTTCGGATGCTCGTCACGCGCTTCCGCGGAGATTTCGAGACGCAACGAATCGTACGGCATTCGCATCTTCTCGAGGATCGCCGCTACGTCCATGCCGGTACATCCGGCGAGTGCGGCGAGGAGAAGGCTCTTCGGCGGTGGACCGTTGTTGCCGCCACCGTGGGCGGGGTCGGCGTCCACACCGATCGTTACCCCTTTCACATCGACGTCGAACGCGAGTGCTTCTTTGTGGGTTGCTGTTACATTCATGCAGGCAATGGTAGTGCTATCGGGTGGTGGTAGGGAAGCGCTTTCACCGCCGCTCGGTCTGCTGGCGGAACGCTGCTTCGAGCTTCTTTTTCAGACCATTTAAGGCGTCGGTCGTTTTCAGATCGAAGCGTTCACGGACCGACGGCTCGATATACTCGATCGAGACGCGATAGCTGTGGCGGTCGCAAAGGGCGTTGGCCAGATATACCGTCGATACCACATCCTGGAAAACCGGATCGCAGCTGCTCGGGTCATGATGATAGCGAATCGCCTCGACCAGCGCCTCCGGGAAGTTCCACTTCTTGGCGACCAACCCGCCGATCTCGGCGTGGTTCAAGCCGCTTGCGAGATCCTCCAGGAGGCCGCTCGAGAGGTTGCGTTCGGCGCAGAATCGTTCGATCTGCTGGATGAGATCCGGGTGCACGCTGGCGAAAATGATCTTTCCCATGTCGTGCAGGATGCCTCCGGCGTACACATCGTCGAGAATGTCGCGGTTCTTCAACAGATAGCGCGCGATGTAATATGCGTAGAACCCGGTTCGGTAGGAGTGCTGCCATAGCTCTCGTGTTTCCTCGGTTTCGCTGCCGAGGACCTTCTGGGTTCCGTAGGAGAAGAGCATGTTGCGCAGCCCGCGCATGCCGACGAGCTTGACCGCTTCGAAGATGCTGTCGACGCGCTTGGGCAGCATGAATTGCGCGGAGTTGACGACTTTCAGCAGGTCGGCGGTCAGCGAGGGATCGGTCGAGATGTGCCCGGCGATCTCGTGCAGATCGGAGTCCGGATCCTCGATCATCTTCTGGATGCGCAAGATGTTCTCGGGAAACTGCGGCAACCCTTCGATGTGCCTGCTGAGCTCCTCGGATACCTCGTCGAGTGCTTCCGCGTGCACTTCGCTCATCGGGATGTGCACGCGCGCGACCGTCTCTCCGTTCTTGATATCGATATCGAATGCTTCCTCGTCGAGGCCCATTTTCCGAAGCATGAGTACGAGAATTACGATTCCGAGTCCGGCTCCCTCCGAGTCGTCGAGTACCGTCGTCAACGCTTCTTCGAGGCTGTCGAAGGCGCGGCTGCGGGCAACGCGGTCGTAGACCCGCATCTGCTCCTTTCGCGTCATTTCGGCATTGTTCGTCACATAGAGATTCAGCACTCGACTCTTGTAGTGGAAAATGACTTTTATGTAGAGCCCGGCCTGGCGCTGCAGCTCGAGATACTCGTCGATGTTCGAAAGAGTCTCCTCCTTGAACGTTTGCATGCCGGCCTCGTAGTCGTGCGAATCGAGAAGATTGAGCCCTTTCTGCCGGAAATAGACGCGCTTTGTGTTCGCCTTCTTCGCGTTTACCGCGAGCTCGCGCAGGCAGTATGCGAGCGCGTCCTTGATTGCCTCCTGCCCGATCTCCTTGAGAAAGACCGAGAGCACCTCCTCGAGCTGGACCTCCGTCTCGTGCGGCAGCTTGTAAGACTTGATCGTCAAAGGAATAGAGCTGCGCGCGGCCTGCTGTACTTTCGTCGCGTCGATCTTTGTAGTGGTCATCGTGTTTCGACTTGTTTAAACGCCCCCGCTAATAATTTCATAATGCAAAACTGTGGCAGGGTCAAGTTATCGTAGTTCGCTTACCCGCCCATCTGCTTCATGCGGCGCGCCATCTCCTCGAGGCTCGCTTCAATTCGTGCATTGATCGTACCCTTCGGGTAGCGCCGGTCGCTTCCGCGTTCTCCGGCGACGAGCCCGGTGAGCACCTCCATTCCCTCGTCGACGCGCGAGACCGCGTAGATGTGGAACTCACCGGAGTTCACCGCGCGCTGAACCTCGCGCGAGAGGATCAGGTTTGCGCGGTTCCCCGCCGGAATCAGCACGCCCTGGTCTCCGGTGATCCCGAGCTTTCGACACACCTCGTAGAAGCCCTCGATCTTCTCGCTTATGCCGCCGACCGACTGGATTTCGCCCATCTGGTTAATCGAACCGGTGACCGCAATATCCTGTCGCAACGCGAGCTCGCTGATACTCGAAAGCAGCGCGAAAACCTCCGAGGAGGACGCAGAATCTCCGTCGACCTCGATATAGCTCTGTTCGAATGCGATACTCGCCTCGAGCGCCAGCGGGAATCGCCGGGCGTAGGTCGACCGAAGAAAGCCGGCGATGATGTAGACGCCTTTATCGTGGATCTCGCCGGAGAGTCCGCTCTCCCGCTCGATGTTGATTATCCCGTCTTCGCCGGGGGCGGCGCACGCGGTTATCACAAGCGGGCGGCCGAACGAGTAGTAGCCCCGATCGATCACCGCGAGCCCGTTGATGCGCCCGACGGCACGCCCGGTGATCTCGATGAGTAGCTCGCCGGAGACGATCTGCTCGTCTATCTTCTCCTCCGGAAGGCTGAACAGGAATCGTCGCTCGTCGATCGCCCGCTCGACCGCTTGCCGGGTGATCCGCTCGTTCTCGCCTCGAAAGAGGTGCGCCTCGCGGATCAGGTCGGCGATCATCGAGAAGCGGGTCGTGAGCTTGTCGCGGAACTCGCTCAGCCGCACCCCGTACTCGGCAACAGCCGCCATCGCGTCGCGGTCGAGCTCGGCGAGTCGTTCCTCCCGCGTTATGAACCGCATGAAGTGCACATACTGCGCCAGTGTTTCTTCGGTTCGCGGCATGACCGAATCGAACTCCGCCGGTATCTTGAAAAGCTGCTGTACCTCTTCGTCGCCGGCGTAGAGCAGCTCATAGATGTACTCACTGCCGGTGATGATGACCTTCACGTCGACGGGAATGTTGTCTACCTTGAGACCGGCCCCCGGCTGCGGGAACGGCATCGGTGCGGGCCGAATCTCAGTCACTCCGTACTGTAGCGTGCGCTTGAGTGCGTTCCACGATTCATCCTGCGGCAGAATATCCTCGGCGCGGAGAACGAGATAGCCGCCGGAGGCGCGAAGGAGCGATCCGGCGCGCACGGTCATGAAACCGCTGCGATGCTCGCTCGATTCCTCGGGCACCGGCTCGTGCGTTCCGAAAAGGGTCGGATAGTCGGGGTTTCGCTCGAAAACGATCGGTGCGTGTGCGGTTTCGCTGTGATCGACGAGCAGATTCACCCGATAGCGGGAAAGGGGCGGACTCCCGTCCTCGTCCTTCTCCGGGCCGTCGGGGAGAAAGTAGTCGAGATGCTGCTGAACGTCGCCCCTGAGGCGCTCTATGTGGTCTGCCGCCGGCCCGGAGGTGAATCGCTCCTGCAGCGGGACGAACGCCTGATCGATGCCCGGTTTCGCCGCGGCTACGGTGAGCTCGTCGAGCGAACGCTCCATATCCTCCCGGTTCAAGTCGAGTTTCTGGTAGATGGTTTTCAGCTCATCGAGATAGCGGTAATAGAGCTCACGCATACGGTTCCACGTCGGCTCGTCGATCTCGCCGCTTGTCAGCATGCGTTGCAGCTCGTCGAAGCTGACCGCCTCTCCGTCGATAACCGGCAGGATGTCCGCACGCCCCTCCTCGTCCTCGTGCGCATGCACAACCGTGAAGCCGTCATCGGCAAGGCGTCGCTCGAAGTCGGTAACAATCTGGTTTTCCCAACCCTCGGTAGTGAGCAGAATGCGATCTTTCTCCGAGCGGAAGTGCTGCTTCTCCAACAGCTCGCGCACCACGTGTTTCATGGTCTCCACGAGCTCACCGAGCATCTCGCGCAGCACGCGTCCTTCACCGCGCGGCAGGTCGATGACGCGAGCGAGATCGGGGCGTTCGAAGCTGTAGAGCGCTACGTAGTCTCGCAGCTGATCGATTCCTCGGTCGTACTCACGCAGGACCGAGGTGATCGCCGTACGCTTGCCGGTTCCATGGGCGCCGGTTGCGAAGACGTTGTATCCCTTCGCCGGGATGCGTACCGCCAGATTGAGCGCGCGCATCGCCCGTGGTTGGCCGATTACGGTGAAGTGCGGCGACTCGCTGTCGATCGCCGATATCTCCTCGGCGCCGATACCGAACCGGATCGATTCGGCATTTAGGCGACGCGCGGAGTTATCGGCGTGCAGACGAGGATCGGAGAGATCGTTGCGAGACATTACCCGCCAATATACCGTGGAAGCGATTCTGCGAATACCCGGTTGCATCCGCTATCAGGAGCGACGATACTGTCGGCAGACATGAGGCTCGAAGCATTCGATGAATACATGCGGAATATGCTCGCGTTCGAGGCGTTCGAATCGATCGACCCGTCGCTGAACGGGTTGCAGGTCGGCCGTCGCGACCCGGAGATATCCAAGGTCGCCTTCGCCGTCGATGCATGCATGGAAACGTTTGACCGTGCGGTGTTGTGGGGCGCCGATCTGCTTGTTGTTCACCACGGAGTCTTCTGGGGTCGTGTGGAGCCGATCCGCGGGACGCACTACGAGCGAATCCGGCGGCTGCTCGAGGAGGATCTCGGGCTCTATGCGATCCATCTTCCGCTCGATGAGCATATGAGCCTCGGCAACAACGCTCAAATGGCGGAGGCTCTCGGTCTTCTCGATGTCGAGCCGTTCGGCCGCTACAAAGGCGCTATGATCGGATGCCGGGGGCAATTCGCGCAGCCGACATCGATTGACCGGATCAACCGGGCGCTCTTTTCCGGAACCGAGAACGCGATCCGCGTGTTGCCGTTCGGCGCGACCGAGATCAAGTCGGTCGGACTGGTCTCAGGCGGCGGCCCTTCGGCGATCGATGAGGCGATCGCGCTTGGCCTGGACCTGTTCATTACCGGCGATGCCGCGCATACCGTATACCATCGTGCCCTGGAGAGCTCGATGTCGGTGGTGTTCGGTGGCCACTATCTCACCGAGATCTGGGGTGTGAATGCGCTCGCCGAGAAGCTTGCCGCCGAACATCCGGAGATCGAAACTACCTTTATCGATGTTCCAACGGGGCTGTAATCGATGACCGTACAGGAACCGTCACTGCGTGAGCGCCTCTATCCGGTGAGTCTGACGCTGGCAATTGTGATCGTCGATCAAGTGACGAAGGCGCTCGTCGTTGCACGGGTAGAACCGTACACGATCGGGGCGGAGTTCTTCGGGGGATTGGTGCGCATTATTCACGCGCGAAACCCCGCCATCGCATTCAGTCTCGGTCACGGACTGCCCGAGCCGCTGCGCGGCATTCTCTTCACCGTTCTGCCGATCGTGGTGATTGTCGCGGTGGCTGCCTACTACTGGCGCGGGCGCGATCTGACGGCCGGACAGCGCTGGATGCTCGCCGGCGTGCTCGGCGGTGGGATCGGGAACATAGTCGATCGTGTTATTCGCACCGAAGGTGTGGTAGACTTCATCGACGTGGAATTCTTCGGAATTCTCGGATTCGATCGATGGCCGACATTCAACGTCGCCGACGCAAGCGTGGTAGTATGCGGGTTGGCGTTCGTGTTCGCTGTCTTTCGTCACGAACGTCAACGACAGGGGTGATTATGAACAAGAAGATGAATACGGTTCTCTTTGTTATTGGAGCTACGCTGGTGAATCTTGCCATTATGGCGGTCGTGTTCGCGGTACTGCTGGTGGGGGTATCGTACGCGATGCAGTCCTTTCTCACCGAGGAGCTCGGAACGCTGGTCCTCGGACTCGTGTTCGTCGCGACGATTCTCCTGACCTATCTCATCTATCACAAAACGGTGAAGAAGTTGTCTGAGAAGTACGACTTCGAGCGCTACTTCGAGCCGATCTTCCGCCGAAAGCCGCAATAGTGACCGGGCCTCCGCCGGCCTGGGCGGAACCGCCGGGCCGGTCGCCGCTGCCTGCTCTCAATAGCCGTCGGATACGGCGCGGTTCTGGTCTTTCTTGTACAGCTCGTTGTAGACGAAGCCCCGGTTCTTCAG
>PUOG01000063.1 GCA_003552745.1 Spirochaetaceae bacterium | reverse complement strand
GCCTCCACCAGCAGCCGCCCGAGCTCCTTCATGATCTTGCCGTTTTCCGCGAGAAAGTGATCGCGAATCGTCCGGGTCAGGCGCTGGAAGTCCGGATGCCGATCGAAAAGGCTCTCGTATAACCCCAGTTTTTCGGCTTTTTCGAGCAGGTCATGGAGAATGCTGCGAAACTCAACGGTGTGGGGACGGTTGCTCACCGGAACGGCCGCCCGCGAAAAATGGACATGGTGTGCGAACTCGTGAATCGCGGTGTACATGAGATCGTTGTCGTGGGCGAAATTCCGATTGTGCAGGATAATCTCGGCTCGTTCCGGGTAGTACAGGCCGTGAGCTTTCTTGCTCTGCTTCCCGGAGAACGTGACGGTAAACTCCGGCACCCCGGATTCGAGGCGCAAGAGGCGTTCCTTCACCTGGTCTTGATTCATGTGGCGATTAATGAAGTTGCGCGGTCCGGTTGTCAATCGAGTTCATCCCGTGGTGTGATCGATCGAGGAATGGTGTATGCTTCCGCGAACATGAGTGTGATGGAAAAGCGTACCGCGCTCATTACCGGCGCCAGCGCCGGTATCGGTCGGGAACTGGCCCGCGTTATGGCTGCCGACGGGTGGAATCTCGTACTCGTGGCACGCCGCGAGTCGAAGCTCCGGGAGCTGGCCGAGGAGCTTATCGGTTCGGAATCGGGTCAGCGCGGCGTCAGCGTTCAGGTTGTACCGATCGATCTTGCGCAGCCGGATGCCGCGCGTGATCTGGTGGAGGTTCTTTCGCGGGAGGATATCGAGGTTGATGCGCTGGTGAACAGTGCCGGACTCGGCGACCTCTCCCCGTTCGTCGATTCGGACTGGGAGAAGAACCGATTGATGATACGGGTGAACGTGGAGGCTCTTACCGAGCTTACTCGATTGCTCGTACCGTCGATGATCAGTCGCGGTGGAGGATGCATTCTTAATCTCGCAAGCGTCGCCTCATTCCAGGCGGGTCCGTTGATGGCCGTCTACTACGCAACGAAAGCGTATGTGCTTTCGTTTTCAGAGGCGCTTGCGGAGGAGCTGCGGCCGGAAGGCATCAATGTGACCGCGCTGTGTCCCGGGCCGACGCGAAGCGGATTCCAGGAGACGGCCGGGGTAGAAGATGTTCCTGCCCTCAATAACCGGCTCATGCCGTCGGCGGCTTCGGTGGCACGCTACGGATATCGAGCGATGATGCGAGGCCGTCGGGTCGCGATCCACGGTCTGCCTTACCGGGTTCTCATCTTTCTCTCACGCTTCCTTCCCCGGGGCGTGGTCGTCCGTGCCGTCCGGAGATTTCAGGCAACGAGAAGCGGGGCGTAATGCGGGCATCAGCACAACGGATATTTCGATCCGGCGGCCGGATGGTCCTTACCGTTCTGCTTGTCGTGACCATCAGTTTCGTCGTTCTGCGCGTTGTGCCGGGTGACCCCGCAGCGGTGATTGCCGGTTTGGATGCGGCACCCGAACGCGTGGAACTGATCAGGCTTCGACTGGGAACCGATCGTCCGATTGCCGTGCAGTTCATCGAATGGCTCGGTGGGCTCTCGAGGGGCGATCTCGGTACCTCACTGACCCGCAATCGTCCGGTTTCCGCGATGATCGCCGAGCGTTTGCCGATCACCGCTACGCTCGCCGGCAGTGCTTTCGCCCTCACATTGCTGATTGCGCTTCCCTTCGGACTGGTCGCGGCGATACGCCCGCACGGCCTCGCCGATCGCGCCCTCGGAGCGTTCTCGCACGCCGGTCTGGCGATACCCGATTTCTGGGTCGGCATTATCCTGCTTCTCGTTTTCTCGGTCACGCTCCGGGTTCTTCCGCTTTTCGGAGCGACTACGGCCATGCACTTCATTCTCCCGGCCGTTGCGCTCGCCGTTTCGCGCGCGGCGCTCCTGGCGAGGGTAGTGCGGGCGAGCGTCCGTGCCGAACTGAGAGAGCAGTACATCGAAGGAATCCGGGCTCGTGGTGTTTCGGGGGCACGACTGCTGGTGGGCCACGTGCTTCCCAACGCCATGCTGCCGGTGATCACCGTCGCGGCTGTGCAGCTCGGATACCTCCTCGGCGGGTCGATCGTGATCGAGCAGGTTTTCTCTATGCCCGGTCTCGGACGTCTGATTCTCACGGCGGTCTTTCAGCGCGATTTTCCGGTTGTACAGGCCGGAGTGATGCTCATCGCCGTCTGCTTCTCGGTCATCAATTTCGTCGCCGATATCCTCTATACGATCGCCGATCCCCGCATTCGGAGCTTCCGATGAGTGAACCTGCACTGGAGATCGACTCACTTACACTCACTTTGCACGGTGAGGATGGATCGCCGCTGTTTCCGGTGCGCGATTTCTCGATGCGGATTGCGCCGGGTGAGCTCCATGCCCTTGTTGGAGAGTCGGGAAGCGGTAAGAGCCTGACCTGTCGGGCGATTCTGCGCCTCGGCCCCTACGCGATGCGCATCGCGGCCGGGAACATCCGAGTCGGCGGGGTCGATGTTTCGCAGCTCGCGGAACGTCGGCTTCACCGTTTCCGTGGCGGTCGTGTCGGCATGATATTCCAGGAGCCGGGAGCGCATCTGAGCCCGTCGATTCGCGTCGGTCGACAGATTGTCGAGGCGCTCCGCATACACACCGAGTGCAGCCGGAGTGAAGCGTATCGAAAAGCGGAGGCTATCGCGGAGCGTGTCGGCCTTACACCGGCGCGCTCTGTTCTCCGACGTTATCCGCATGAATTGTCGGGGGGAATGGCTCAACGGGTTGCGATCGCCGCGGCGGTCATATGTTCACCCGAGCTGCTTGTGGCGGATGAGCCGACGACCGCCCTCGACGCTACCGTTCAGAAGTCGGTGCTCGAGCTGATTGATGAGCTGCGTCGCGATCTGGGGCTCGCGGTGCTCCTGGTCAGTCACGATCTGGCGGTCGTCGAGCGATACGCCGATAGCGTGTCCGTGCTGTACGCCGGCAGCATCGCCGAACAGGCATCGTCCGAGGAGATATTCAGGAGACCACGTCACCCGTACACACAGGCTCTCCTGCGTGCTCGCCCCCAACTCGGCGATATCGCGCCGGTGGATACGCCGCCGCTCATTATCCCGGGAGCACCACCGGCGCTGAAGGCGATCCCGGATGGATGTCCTTTTCACACGCGATGCCCCGCCGCGGAGGAGCTTTGCCGGACGGCGGTGCCCGAACTGGTAGCGCACGGCGGGGATTCCGGCTACTCGCGGGTTGCGTGTCATGTGGCGACTCGAGTCGCGGGGGTAGCCGGTGAAACATGAGCTCCGGAACGAAAAACGGCGACTCGACGTCCGTGAGGCAACCGTGAGTTATCGTGGTGCCCATCGCGGCGAGCGCATAGTTGCGGTGCGAGATGTTAGCTTCTCGGTGGAACCGGGCGGCTCTTTCGGCCTTGTCGGCGAGAGCGGGGCGGGCAAGAGCTCTCTCATTCGTGCAATTGCGGGGTACGTTCCGCTCGCCGCCGGACGCATCGTATGTGGCGGGGTCGATCTCGCTCGGCTCGAGGGCGTGCGTCCTGCCGTACGCACGGCGCGCCGCGCCGAACGGCGCCGTCGCCAGCTCGTACCTCAGAATACCGGCGGTACGCTCAATCCGCGGCTTCCTATCGGCACGAGCGTCGCCGAGGCGTTGATGGCGGCGGAGTCGGTACCGGGTACGGCGAGCGTCGAACGCGGTGTCGAGAAGCGGAGGAAAGATCCGGCGGATCCGGCCGACGCATCGAACCGTCGCTCTCCCTTTCGCGGTGCCGCGCGGTTGCGCCCGTGCAACCGGATTCTATCGGCACGATTCGACCGTGTCGTCGAGTTGCTCGAGCACGTCGGGCTCGACGGTTCAGACGCGTTCAAGCGACCGGCGGAGTTCTCCGGCGGTCAGAGGCAACGCATCTGCATTGCTCGCGCGCTTGCCGCCGAACCCGATCTCCTGCTGCTCGATGAGCCGACCGCCAGCCTCGATGCGAGCGTTGCGGCGAAGGTGATCCGCGTACTCCAGCGGCTTCGCGAGGAGCTCGGTCTCACACTCGTCGTTGTGAGCCATGACCTCGCCGTCGTAGCCGACCTCTGTGACACCGCCGGTGTCTTGCGCGATGGGCGACTTATTGAGTGTAATGAGCGTGTAAGGCTTTTCGAAGAGCCGGAGTACGAGTATACGAGAACCCTTATAGCCGCGGTCCCACGTCTGCTGCGTCGACCCGATAATTCGGTGTGGAGCGCATGGGGCGATAACGATCCGGAGGGATAGAAATGAAGCGCTTGCTTACCATACTGCTGATTGCCACACTTGGAGCCTCGCAGCTGTTCGCGTACGGTCAGGGCGAGAGAGATGAGGAGTCCATTCGTATCGCCATGAGCGGTAATCCGGATACGCTGGACCCGCAGGCGACTCCGGGAACGCTGACCTTTCAGGTGGCGCGAAGTCTCTACGATACGCTGATAGAACCGGATGTGGACGGAGAACTCGTTCCCGCCCTCGCCGAGAGCTGGGAAGCGAACGAAGATGCGACGGTCTACACGTTCCATCTGCGCGAAGGGGTCAGATTTCACCACGGTGCCGATCTGACCGCCGACGACGTGGTGGCAACGTTCGAACGGATGCTCGATGAGGAGTTCGCATCCCCCAATGCCGACGAGCTTGGTCCGATCAAGGACATTCAGTCGATCGACGATCTTACGGTGAGGTTCACCCTTAGCGAGCCGTACGCTCCGTTGCTTGCATCGCTGGCGAGCAGCTGGAGCGCCGTTCTACCGGCCGACCTCATCGAGGAGGAACACGAGTTCGGAGCGGTGCCGGTCGGGACTGGACCGTTCCGATTTCGCGAATGGGTCCAGGACAGCCGCATAGTGCTTGACCGGCATAACGGGTACTGGATGGACGACACGCCTCGGATCGACGCGGTGACCTTTTATATCATCGAAGAGCCGTCGGTGCAGCTGCAGGCGCTTCTGACCGGCGATTTCGATGTAATCGACACTGTGCAGCCCGAAGATCTCGATCAGGTGCGTGAGCATCCCGAGACGCGTCTCGACGAGACACTATCGAGCCTTGTGATGGTGTTGTCGATGAACACACGACGCGCACCGCTCGACAACATCGATGTCAGGCGGGCGATCAACCACGCGGTGAACAAGCAGCAGATACTGGACATCGCGTACGGCGGCGGAGAGGTCGGTGGAACCTTCATGGACACCGGCGATATCTACCACCGCGATTTCTCGGACCGCTACCCGTACGATCCCGATGCCGCCCGGGAGCTGCTGGCCGAGGCAGGTGACGAAGTCGACCGCACCCTTACGATCGCCGTACCGCAGAACTACGAGGCTCACGTCAACGCCGGCCAGCTATACCAGCAAATGCTCGAAGATGTCGGACTCGATGTCGAACTGAAGCTGCTCGAGTGGTCAACCTGGTTGAGCGACGTGTACGGAGACGCAGACTTCGATCTGACGGTAATCGGCCACACCGGTAAACTTGACCCTGACGGGCGACTTGGAAGCCTCACCTCCGAGCGCTTCTATACCGGGTGGCAGAACGCCGAGTTCAACGAGCTTGTCCGCTCGGCCCGGCGCACGGCGGACATTGACGAGCGTCAGGAGCTTTACGCAGCAGCACTCGAAATCCTCGCTGATGAGGTACCGATGGTCTTCACCGGTACCAACTACCGCTATATGGGGCTGCGGCGCAACGTTACCGGCTTTCATATGGACGGTAAGCTCGACACGTACGATTTCCGCCGGGTCCATTTCGAGAACGAATGAGTCGGTACCGTCGCCGCGGTCGCGGAATCAGAGTATTTGCCGTCGCAATTCTCGTTGCCGCCGCGCCGGCAGCGGTTCTTGTTCCCGCACTCTCGCCGTACAGCCCGACGGAGCAGAACCTCGAGAGACGCTTTGCTCCGCCGGGTAGCGAAGGGCATCTGCTCGGAACCGACGAGTTCGGTCGTGACGTTGCCACCCGGCTCGCATGGGGGGCGTGGGCGGCTGCTCAGACTGCCGGTGGGGGGGTGCTCCTGGCCGCTCTGATCGGGGTGCCGTTGGGCGTCGCCGCCGGTCTCGAACGTCGGGTACTCGATCCGGTCATCGCGTTGCTGGTGGATGCCGCGCTGAGCTTCCCCGGTGTCCTGCTTGCCGTTGCGATTATCGCGGCGCTCGGAAGCGGTGCGGTGCAGGTCTCCATCGCTCTTGGAATCATGTTCGCTCCGCTATTCGCCCGCACGGTTCGTGCGGAAACGCTCTCCGTTTCGAACGAAGGATATGTCGAGCTTTCCCGTGGCCTCGGCACACCGACGCTTCGACGGATCTGCATGCACATCGTACCGAACGTGCTTCCGAACGTGCTCGTAATCGCCACGAGCAGCTTCGCCATCTGCATCACGATCGAGGCAGCGTTGAGCTTTCTCGGCCTCGGCAGCGCGCCGCCTCAACCGACTTGGGGACTCATGCTTCGCGATGCGCGGAACTACCTGGGAATCGCCCCGCATCTAGCCATATTGCCGGGCGTTGCGCTCGGTCTCTGTGTCTTCGCGCTGAACACGGTCGGCGATGCGCTTTCGGAGTACCTCGTACACAATCAACCGGGCACTTCGAGCACGTAGTCCCGAATGTGTTGTAGCGCCTGCTCGAACGGTAAGACGTCGAAGTAACGCCGCTCACACGGCTCCCCTTCGATCCGCTCGTCGCTGAGATCACCGTTGCCGATGAGCCGTTCGAGCGATACAGCCGGCGGCGGAATTGGATCATTCGTTCGGCCGGGCGCGGATTGGAAGACGGGTGCGCTCTCCGGGGAAGAGAGTGAGACCGTCGGACGTGCTCCTTCCCATGCCTCGGCGGCCGCGGCGAACAGCATCTGTCCGAGCGGGAGTGCACGCTCGTAGAGATCGAAGACACTCTCGCGCGAGTACGGTTCGCCGCTGCACGGATGTCGCCAGCCAAGACGGCGCGTATTCATGAAGTCGATGTCATCCGGCAGTGTCGGAGGATGGTAGATGCCGAGCCAGAACGGGAGGGGCTCGTCGGCATTCTGCAGTTCGCGTCGTGCCAGCTCGAGATCGACGCTGTTCGTATGCCGATAGTAGCTCATCGCATCGTGATAGGCGTTGCGTATTCGGCGGGCGAGAAGCAGATCGCGCGAACCGCGTCGCGTGGCTGCTCTGAGTGCACGGCGTACGAGGTGCAGGACTCGCACTGCGTCCGGCGTGTCGCACGAGATGACCGACGCGAAATCGAGCTCGGTGACGGTCATCTCGAGCCGCGAGCGAAGCAGCGCTACGTCGATAATCCGTTCGAGGAACGGGTGGTTCACACGGTACTCGTATGTTTCGGGCTGTTTCGGTTCGACCCAACCGGCTCGGTAGTTGATATACGGATGAAGCAGTCGGTCGAGTACCACATGGCTTATGCAGCCCAGGGTGTACGCACCTTCAGCCGAGAAAACACTCTCCCGTGGCCGGTAGCGCACGAGCGCTGCGCAGAACAGGCCAGCGTTCTTACGATGCAGGATTATGCCGTAGTTCAACCCTGCCGGGCGGCGATGGCGATTATGTAGAAAGATGTCCGGTCCCTGTGCGCCAAGCGCGAGAAAGGAACCGAAATCGTTGGTGAGCGCACCGGCCTGTTCACCGAAAGCACGCTCAGCGAGCTCGCGAGCGAACACATAGTGGGCAATGTGTGACGGCATGAGTCAGATCGGAAGTATCGCAGCGCACGCACCGCCAGTCAATG
>PUOG01000016.1 GCA_003552745.1 Spirochaetaceae bacterium | reverse complement strand
GGAGAGTGCTACCTTCACACGGTAGAAGTCGCTGGTTCAAATCCAGCATCGCCCAGTCTGTTCGTAAGAACGAACCATCGCCGTAAACTGGGCTTCGCTTCGCGAAGTCCAGCATCGCCCAATTATGTCATCGAGGCGATGACCAGTTCCGCAAGCTGGGCGTTGCTTCGCAACGTCCAGCATCGCCCAGTCTGTTCGTAAGAACGAACCATCGCTGTAAACTGGGCTTCGCTTCGCGAAGTCCAGCATCGCCCAGGATGCATGGGCGAGCAGCGGCCGAAAGGCCGCGACCAGCCCAGGACGGAGCGCCGCAGCGTCTAACGTCTCACATTAGACGAGCGGGATTTCCCACCTCATTCGTCACTCCACATTCAGCGAGCCAATTGACCGAACAGTTTCTCAGAGGATCTCCGTTAAGGCCAGCCGCACGTGTTCTGCGGTAACCGTGGAACACTTCTCGGCAGCGGCGGCGAGCAGCTCCAGACGCAGGAGATGACTTTCGTCGATGATGAGGATCGGCTGCTGGCGTTTTGCCGCGAAAGCGGTGAATGCGTCGCGATTCAGCCGCGTGAGTTTAGCCGCAGAAGCGGGCAGTTCCGGGGCACCGAGTTCCAGACACAGTTGACGCAGGAAGTCGAGGCTGGAGCCGCCGGTGGCCACGGTGAACAGCACCACATACTGACTCGGATGCCGGCGTGAAGCTGCCGACTGCGATTCGATTGAGGAAGCAGCCTCCGACCTCCGCGTCGCGGCTACAGTATCTGAAGATTGGCGATCGACGGCGAACGCATGTGGCACCTCGCGATGCGCGAAGTCGGCCCGACCGAGCCGCACGAGTTCCGCTTCGAAACCTCCCGTGACAGTGTCTCAGAGCTTCAACAGTTTCTGAACAGCAGCGTCGAAGAGCTGTGGGTGCCCCGGGGTATGAGTCTGCAGGAAGGCTTGGTGTATGAACCGCCCCAACTCTGAGTGGCAGAGCTGAGGTCTGTAGCCATCTGACAGCGATTTGTCTATGTGGCCTTCGTCAGCGATGTATTTGCCCGCCGTAAGGTCGGGCTGGTCGTTCGTTGTCGCTCACTACTCGCCCATACATCCTGGATGGTCCGTGGCGTCGAGTGTCGAAGCACAGCCAACGCGTGATGCACTCGAACAAGCGCTATGGGCACGAGCGGGTGCGGGCGGAGTCATCCGCCATTCGTACCGTGGTAGCCGTTATCTGGCGATGCACTACTCTGAAGGTCTCGCCGATGCCGGAGCAAGGGTGTCGGTTGGCAGCGCTGGCGACTTCTACGACAACGCGATGGCCGAGTCGATAATCTGACTGTTCAAGACCGAGATCATTCGCCGAAAGGGCCACTGGCGGACTGTCGAAGCCGTGGAGTATGTTACCCTCGATTGGGTGGACTGGTTCAACAATCGAATGTTGCGCAGCCCTATCGGGGATGTACCCCCGGCATAGCGTGAGCGAGCCTCCTAAAGGCAAAAAGGACGTTCGGTGCAGGTCGCCGGACTCACGTAAATCGCTCTCCGGAGAAACCGGGGCGGTACAGTTTGACACGAATTGACTTTCCTGACTAGCCTTTTTTGTGGGGGTGTGTATGAAATGGACGCGATCATTTCGTAGGTGTAGAGCGACTTTGTGCTTGGTCGCTCTCACATTTCTACTTATCTTAGCGTGCGACCCTGATGTCACCGGGTCTCCACGACCCCCGACACCCGAGTCCGACGATACCTCGAGTCGGCTGCAGCAGCTGTCTTTACATGTCGAGCTACCGGGAAGTCTGCGTGTGGATTCAGACGGTGAGACTGAGAATCAGTCAACGCACGTCTCCTCTTCCATGCAGCAGGTGCAGCCGATGAGCGCTGAGGCGGCACTCGTGGAACCTGATGAGCTGCCGAGGACACAAAGTGGTACATATCAGGTATTCATGCGCGATATCGAGGAATCCGCGATGCACGTAGCGCTGGAATCGTTGCTCGACGCCCTCGATGGTCGAGAGGTTCCGGAGGACGAGCTGGTGTATGTCGGAGAAGGCACCGATCCGTTCAACGAGGGCGAGACTACTGATCTCGGTGTGGTGAAAGCGCATCCCACTGACGATGACGAATCGCTTCGACTCTCGTGGCGACTCGAGTACGAGGCAGAATTCGAAGAGGGGGAAGATACCATAACGGTATCAGAAGAGTTCTTCGTTACAGTGCACGCAACGTTTGACAGCAATGACCAGTTTCGTACGGTCGGGGTAAGCGGAGTCACCGACGGCGAAATTGAAGCTCGGAATAATCAGGCGTGGGTTGGGACGTTTGGCTTTCAGCGCGACGAGGAAGGGAACTTCGCATATTTTCAAGGTCCAAAATTTACCGGAGGAACGTCTAACGTCACTGTTGGACGTGACACCGGATCGTCGCTTCAGATGGCGACCGGGCGTGTGTACATTCCATGGGAAGACGATCAGAACATACGGGAGGCAGGGCCGACCGAGGATTTCTTCTTCACCCTGGGCTACGGAACCGACAGCTACGGCGGTACTCAGGGCCACCGGCTTACGATGGATGGTGACATTGAGCTCGTACGGACGGAATACTACGCAGCCGGCGCCGACCTGCGCAAACGGGCGTTTGGTAGCGTCGAGCCGGACGAAAACTACATCAGTTCTGATCTGGAAGACCCGGACTACAACGTGAGCGAAGACTTTGACCAACCGCCTGAGTTCCTCGTAGTAGCGACCGATCCGAATGGATCTACGTTCTGGGTTTACACCGGTAATGGAGGACCCGAGTACGTTCCGGAAGATTTCTCGCAGAGCGACACGTGGACGGAGGCGGAGGACAGCAACGCATCTCCCGCAGTCGCGTATCGGGCCGATAGCACCCCATCTCCCGGAGATCTCACCTACCGACAATTCACCACACATCCCTTATCAGACGACGTGGAGGGAAAGAATATCACCGTCTATCTACCACATACCGGATATCCTCACCGGCGGCAGGCGTTCGACGGTGAAGAGTACTATATGCGCTATCAATGGCCACTTCGGGGACTTCGCCCCGCGAAATCTGAGAAATCGTTCTTCCGGATTAGCAGCGACATCTACTCGTACGAAGAACAGTACTGGATAAGTAGTGAGAAGCAGTCGGAGTACTCGATCAGTGATGATATTCCTTTGAGGGTTCGTGACCGCAGTATGGCTTTCTGGGACCCCGATACTGGTGAGATGCACGAGCAGACGGCCCCGGTCCTGGAAACCATCGAGACCGAGCTACCAGACCACTTTGATTTCCACTTTTCCGTGCACATGGAAACAGTTCGGTCACATCTTGACGACGCCTATTGGGAACTCGCTGAGCCGTTTCGTGATGTCGATCATTATGCCGATTTCATTGAATCCTTTCCTGAGTTTCCGGACCGGAATGATTTTATCGAACCGTGAGCCCATAGGCGATGCACAAGATTCCGGAACTAATAGTCTTGTGAGAATACCAAAATCGAGAAGAAAGCCGTGAATGAACTATTGATGAGATGATGCGGATCGCTTATTCTGGGAACAGTCAGGCTCTTGGCCACAGGCGTTCCTCACGCTGCACGGGATCTGACGAATCGGTACAGACATTGAATGTCGAGTGGATCGGCGAGCGCCCGCTGAACTGAAACCTTGATTGTGAACACGTCTATCAACAGAAACGGACGTATCCCCTCATTGCGGGAAGTCGAAGCGCGGGAACAGGTATTTTCAGACAACGGCTTAGTGGTCATCGAGCCGCGGTCGGTGACCGGAGGAGTTTTTCGCCTCTGTCGGCTTTTCGTAACTTGGAATCTGGGAAGCAGGCGACACGTGCCGTGAAGCGTCTGTCCGGAGTGTTTATCTGATGGATCGGATTTCGCATAATCCTCAGTATGATCGGGAGTGACATGAGAAAGAAGCAGGTTATTGCGATAGTAATCGTGTGTGTTGTGGTCGCTCTAGGGAACACTGCGTGCGACTCGATTGTTGCACCGGAATCCGAAAGTGACAATGGCGAATCGAATGGCGAATACGACGAGAATTCCAACGAAGACGGTGAAGGCTTTGATGGGCTTGATCTAGCAAGGGGCTCCATTAGAGAGATTGATTTGCTTGTAGATCGGTGGACCGAGGAGAATACTCGCCGCAATCTCTTGCCCGTCTTCTCCTATCCGGAAGGGTTCGAGTCCATGCAGCTAGCAAAAGACGTTGAAAAGAATGGAGTAGTTTTTTCCGTTTTTCTTACTCTGTTCGATGAATTTGAGACTACAAATGGGTATGATGGATCTTTCGGTGATCCCGGGTCGGAGGGCTTCCAAGGCTTTTCGGCGACGGAGGTCGCTCTGCTTTCGCCGGATGAAATTGCAGGAGACTCGTTTGAAGTTCCCGACGAAGCAGGTCTGCCAGCGGCAATCCTATGGATCATGCGCGAGTTCGACGCACAGGTTATCGAAGACGAGCTGCGCCGGACTGCGGAGAGGTGGTTTACGCCGATCGACGCAGATATCTTCGAGGTTACTGTGCATAAGTATGATGAGGACTCATATTCGGTTACAATGGACGCCGTGCTTCAGGTGGAGTCCTTCAGCCAGGACGATTTCTCGAATATGGAGGACGATGACAAGCTCCCGTATGATTCCGAAGACTTCGAAGTCGCTGACGAGAAAGATCTAGCCATTCGTCTTTCCACAATTGAGTTGCAGATCGATTACTTCACCGACGTTCGTGAGACCGACTAACGCCTGTTGCAGGTCGTAGGGAGTGTCCATAGTGTAACTGAACGGTGTGTCCGGCGTCTTCCTTGGTATGAACGAACCACTGCGAACTGTGGTGCTTGTCGGCGCTATAGGCGTTCTTTTCGCCGCCTGCGCCCTGGATACCGCGCGGTACGAGTCGCGGGAGCCGGGACGTGAAGCTGGTTTCTTCTGGGTATCTGGCACGGACGGACAGCGCACGACTCGACCAGAGCACAGCCAGAATTGCGGTTGACGGGGCGCTGACGACGCCTTCGGCGGTAATCTGAGCGGGAACACGAAGGGATCGTGCAAATCAGAGCCTAATCAGATTCCGACCCCGGAGCTTAGTAGGCCGACCGGCGAATCGACGCACGCACGTAACGGTCCGTTGTACATGTGAAGCACCTTCGCCGTCCTCCGCTCGTCCCACCCGGTATCGATCCGACCCAAGGCGCGGTACAATCGTGGCCGGGGCTTCGTGGCGCATTCGGCGCGTTCCAGCACCTCAGACCGCAACAGGCAGGTACATCCATGGGAAAACTCCATTTTCAAGAACTCGGCCCGGTGATCGACGCACATATACACTTCGCAGGCGATCACGCGCAGTCGCTCGAGCTGCTCGATGAGCTCGACCTGAAGCTGCTCAACGTGACGGTTGCCGATCTTGCCGGGACGTGGCGCGAGCGCGAGGCCGAGCCGTATCGGGAGCTCGCACAAAGATGGCCCCATCGATATGCGTGGTGTACCAGTTTCGATCCGCCGGCAACCACCGACGAAGATCCTGAGTACACGAGGCGTGTGATCGAAGGCCTCGAGGACGACTTCCGAGGCGGGGCGATCGCATGCAAGATATGGAAGAACGTCGGCATGGAGGCGACCGATGCCAACGGTCGGCACATCATGGTCGATGATCCGGTGCTGGAACCGATACTCTCCTATCTGGAGGATGGGAATCACACGCTTCTGACGCATATCGGGGAGCCGTTGGCCTGCTGGCAACCACTCGACCACCCGAGCCCTCATCGCGAGTACTATCGGAACAATCCGCAGTGGCACATGTACGGTCGAACCGACATGCCGAGTCACGAGCAGCTCATGGCCGCTCGTGATCGGGTGCTCGCTCGTCATCCGAAATTGCGCATGGTCGGAGCACATCTCGGCAGCCTCGAATACGATCTCGGCGAGGTCGCATCACGGCTCGATGCATACGAGAACTTCGCGGTCGATATTTCGGCCAGATTCGCGGATCTCGTATCGCACGGCTCGGAGCGGGTGCGCGATTTCTTGCTTACCTACAGTGACCGGATTCTGTTCGGCACCGATTTCGTCGAACGGGAGCCGCACAGCGAGATGCCCGGAGCGAAGCGGGAGCAGCTCTATGAACGGATCCGGAATGACTATTTCGCTCAATACGCCTACTTTGCCGGAGACGAAGTGCATCGCGGCCTCGATTTACCGGAGGATGTGCTTCGAAGACTCTTCCGGGAGAATGCCAGGAGCTGGTACCCGGGTCTGTAAGAGATCACCGCCGCTCGAAGACCGTTTTCGTTCAGTCAGTCGGCAGGGATGCCGTTTCTCGCACCCAAAAACGGACAGATTGTCGTGCCGGGCTATCCGGCCGCGTTGACCGACTCCGAGAGGCGCCACTACGCTCGATGGTGTTAACGGAGGTGAGCTTCATGTCGAGCATTACGCGAGAGGTGCTCTATTTCGAGGAGGGTGGCGCTCAGAATACCGATGCAACGCTGAGCGTTGCCGTGCGAGCGCTGGAGGAGCGCGGAGTCTCGCATCTGGTGGTTGCTTCCGGCGGCGATACTCTGCTCGCGGCGGCGCAGAGACTGACGAAGGCGGGGCTGTTAGGGAGCGACGGTTCACAGCGATCGTCCGAGACAGGAGTAAACCTGGTCGGAGTGACGCTGCAGTCCGGCACATGGGCGAAGTACGGAGCGCCGAATTGGACGAAACTCGATGAGGCCCGCGGTCTCGGCGCGAAGGTGCTCACGTGTACCCATGCACTTATGGGCAACGTGGAGAGTGCGATTCAGGCACGATTCGGTGGGATGCCTCCGGTGGAGCTGATCGCACACACGTTTTACGCCTTTTCGCAGGGGACGAAGGTGGCGGTCGAGGTGTCGATGAGTGCCGTCGATGCGGGACTCGTTCCTGCAGGAGAAACGCTTGTCGCGGTGGCGGGTACCGGTGGCGGGGCCGACACGGCGCTCGTGATCCGGGGAGCCTCGACGGTTGACTTCTTCGAACTACGGGTGAAGGAGATCCTGTGCAAGCCGCTGTAGCGCCGGCGACTGTCGAGCCGCAACTCCGGAGGATCGCGTGAGCAAGACGATCGAGCCGTGCCGGTCGAAGTGGGAGGCGCGGATGAGTGATCGCGAGCGCTTCGTGCGGCAGATGAGCTTTCAGCCGGTTGACCGCTCGTTCAACATGGAGTTCGGGTACTGGGATGAGAACTTCACGCAGTGGAGCGGCTTCGTCGAGAACAACATCACCACGAACGAGGAAGCTCATTCCTTTTTCAATTTCGACCGAATCGAGGTTGTTACGGGAAATTTCTGGATGTCGCCGCCGTTCGAGGAGCGTGTCGTATCCGAAACCGATTCCAAACGCATTCTCATCAATGACGACGGGCTGTACGCGGAAGTACCGAAAGACGACCATTCCACGATTCCGCACTACACCCGCGCGTCGATCGTGACACCGGAAGACTGGGAGCGCGAGAAAGAGCTGCGCTTCGATCCGGATTCGCCGGAACGATCGGTCGATGTCGATGCGCTCAAGAAAGCACATCCAGCCGGTCGCGATTATCCGCTCGGGGTGGCATGCGGGTCGATGATCGGCAAGGTGCGCGACATGTTGACGTTCGAGGGGCTGGCGTACGCGACCTACGACTACCCGGAGATGGTAGAGGATATGGTCGAGCGTGCATGTGTCCTCGTCGAGCGCTTTCTCGACCAGGTGCTGCCGCACTTCGATTTCGATTTCGC
>PUOG01000350.1 GCA_003552745.1 Spirochaetaceae bacterium | reverse complement strand
CTTCATACAGGCGGTGCGGGCGCCGTGAGAGACGAAGAAAGACGTCGCCGTCGAGAAGGTTGTACCACCGCGACTCAGGAAACGTTCTCCGCATGAGCGTGGTTTTGCCGGTCTGTCGTGGTCCGAAGAGAAACAGAGAGTGCGAACGTGATTCGGCGCGAAGGTCGAGCACGCGTTCAACCATCCCCATGGCATCAGCGTACGCCCATTCACGAATTTCGGCAAGTATAATGCGGATTTTCCGTGAATTTCCGCATGAGAGATGCGGAAGTTTGCAGCGAGGGCGGCCGCTCACATGGCGGGCGTGTTATCGGCACCCCGCTTCGCCTTCAGCCGCCCTTTCCGGAACATCAGCAGGCGCAGGCCGTTCAGCGAGACGAGTACCGTTCCCCCTTCGTGCCCTACGACCGCGAGCGGCAGCGGCAGATCTATCGTATAGATGCCGACGACCATAAGAGCGATCAGCCCCATCGCCACGGCGAGGTTCGTCACGAGCGTGCGTTTCGTCCGCCGGCTGAGCGCGACGAGGTGCGGCAGCTTCGACAGGTCGTCGGAGAGCAGAACGACGTCGGCGGTCTCCAGCGCGACGTCGGTGCCCGCCGCACCCATCGCGATGCCGAGCCTGGCACCTGCGAGCGCCGGAGCGTCATTGACCCCGTCACCGACCATCGCCGTAGGACCGTATCGGCGTTCAATACGTTCGACCGCACTGAGCTTCTCGTCGGGCAGCAGCTCGGAGATTACCTCGTCGACCCCGGCCTCCCGCGCGATCGCCTCGGCGGTGCGACGGTTGTCGCCGGTGAGCATGACCACGTGCTCGATCCCGGCTTCCTTCAACTCGGCGATGACGCGGCGTGCCTCGGGGCGAATCCTGTCGCGAAGCGCGAGCAGTCCGAGTACCCGTCCTCCTGTGCCGTTGGTCTCCGTGAGCACGATTACCGTATTCGCCTCCGACTGTAGCTCATCGATCTGCTCGGCGACTCCGTCGACGCCCCCGTCCATCTGCTCGAGAATCGCCGGGCTGCCGAGGCTAAGCCGGCGCCCGTCGACGATGCCGAGAATACCGACGCCGGAGGTGTTCTCGAAGTGCTGCGGGCTGCGGTAGGTGAGCCCGCGTTCGGCCGCGGCGGCCACGATCGCCTCGGCGAGCACGTGCGCACTCTTGCTTTCGAGCGATGCGCAGGCGGCCAGCAGCTCGTCCTCGGTAATCTCTGCTGTCGGATACACTCCGGTGAGCACCGGCTTGCCTTCGGTGAGGGTGCCGGTCTTGTCGAAGGCGACCGCCCGAATGCCGGCGGCCTGTTCGACGTGCACACCACCCTTGAACAGAATGCCGCGGCGGGCGCCGTTGCCGATGCTCGAGAGAATCGAGGCCGGCGTGCTGATAATCAGCGCGCACGGACTCGCGGCGACCATGAGCGTGATCGCACGATAGATGCTGATGCTCCAGCTCCATCCGAAGAGGTAGGGGGGAGCGATGGCGGCCACAATCGTTGCCAGGATGACGAACATCGCGTAGTGCTGCTCGAACCGGTTGAGAAAGCGCTCGGTTTCGGCCTTGTTCTCCTGCGCATGCTCGACGAGCTGAATCACCTTGGCGATCGTCGACTCGCTACTCGTCCTGGTGACGCGTACGACGAGCTCGCCGTTCTGGTTGATGGTTCCGGCGAGCACGTCGCTTCCGCGCTCCTTGTCGACCGGCATCGACTCGCCGGTGATGCTCGACTGATCGACGCTGCTCGCCCCGCGTTCCACCACGCCGTCGAGCGGAATGCGGTCGCCGGGACGGACCTGGAGCAGCGCTCCGAGGGGAACACCGTCGATCTTCACCACCTCGCCCCGCTCGGAATCGGCCGATTCGAGGACAATGGCGGTATCGGGGCGCAGTTTCGAAAGTGCGCGGATGGCGTTGCGAGTCCGGTCGAGCGCGAAGTCCTGCAGCACATTGGACAGCGAGAAGAGAAAGAGCAGCAGCGCCCCTTCGAACGGGGCGCCGACCGCCCACGCCCCGGCTGCGGCAAGCACCATGAGGAGATCGATGTCGATCTTGCCGGCGCGCAGGCTCTCTATGCTCGCGCGTACGCCGAAGTATCCTCCGAAGAGGTAGGCCGCTGCGTAGAGCACGGTCGCGAGCTCTGCGGCGCCTGCACCGGAGGCGACCAATCCCCCGATCATCGTGACGAAGGTGAGCGCGACGAAAAGCGGCTCCCACCCGAGAGCGATAAGGCTCGCGAGAGGGGTGCGCCTTGGCGTGGCTTTCGCGGTGTCGCCGGGCGCTTCGGCCGCTTCGCCGGCCCGGGGCGAAGCTTCGGCATCGGTCGAGGCACCGGCGTCGGTCAAGGCACGGGCATCGGTCAAGGCACCGGCGTCGGCCGAACCGCCGGCGGGAAGTGGTGTCCCGCCGTCCGGGTCATCTGTACGCTCCGACGCGATACGGTCGGCACGTCCGCTTCGCGTGGCAACCGGACACCCTCTCGAGTGCCGGCAGAAGATCGTCCCATCGGGGGCGACGAACCCTTTGCATTCGATGTCGTGTGTGAGGTGCCGTTCGCAATCGGGACGCGGTTTCTTCTCCAGTGCTGTGTGGCTCATTCTGTTACTCCTGTTCGGGCCTGCGAATACGGACACTTGCCCGGGTCGCTTTCGACCAGACAATCGCTGTAGTAGACGACGCGCCCGCTGAGTACGTTCGATCCGGTCGCCTGAGCGACTTCCCGCTCGAGTTCGCGCACCGCCGTGCTTTCGAGATCGCGGATGCGGTGGCAGGTCAGGCAGGCGAGGTTGATGTGCGGTTCGATGTTCGGCTCGTAGTGCACCGAATCGTCCCCGGCGGTACCGAGGTTGCGAATCGCTCCGATTCTCACCAGCGAGTCGAGGGTCTGATATACGGTTGTCAGGCTCAGCGATTCGTACTCCTGCTTGAGCTCTTCGTGAATCGACTGCGCGGTCGGATGATCTTCGCGGGCGGCAAGCGCCGCACAAATCGCCGTCCGCTGCGGGGTAAGCCGGAAACCGGCCTCTCTCAATGCCCCGGTGAGCTCACTCTGGGTCGCCATCTCATCTGCTCCATCCCCGATTGCATAGTTACTATGAAATCACATCAAAATAACAATCACAACATATCTGTAATGACTACAGATAAGGATAGTGGGATTAAGGGGGGATGTCAACGCGCGGCAGCTGCCGCGTCGGTCGAGAAGCTATGCCGGCGGCGGCACCGTCGGTGTCGTGGTGGGCGACAGTCACCCGTGCCGGTCACCCGTCGGCGAACGCGGCGATGTAGTCGACTTCGAGATCCTCTTCGCGGCAGCCGAGATAGAGAGTGTTGAAGATTCCCTCTTCGCCGAGGCGGATCCCGACGACGTTGTGAGCGGCACTGTACTTGTCTACCATGTAGGCTGGCAGCGTCGTCACACCACGGCCGGCGGCCACCAGCTGCAGCATGATCTCGGTCGCCTCCACCTCACGATGGCCGGCCGGCTCGATCGAAGCCGGCAGCAGAAAGCGGGCGAAGACATCGAGGCGTTCGCGGGCGACCGGGTAGGTGAAAAGCAGCTCACTCGCGAGATCGTCGGGAGTGACCGTCGACCGGGAGGCGAGGCGGTGGTGGTTGCCCACGACCAGGAGCAGCTCGAAGTTGAGCACGCTGCGGTAGTGAAGACCTTCCCGGAATACCGGGTCGGGGGTCACGGTCACATCGATGCGGTTGTTCTCCAGCGCTTCCACGCCGTTGAATTGAAAGCGCTGGGTGACATCTATGTCGACATCCGGCCACATCCGCAGATATTCGGCGACGCGATCGAGAAGCCACTCGTAGCATGGGTGGCACTCCATACCGATGCGGAGCGTCCCCCGCCGTCCGCGCCCGTACTCGGCGAGCGTGTGTTCGGTTTGTTCGAGCAACGGGAGCACGCCGTCGGCCACTTTCAGCAGGTACCGGCCGGCCTGCGTCAACTCGAGTCGTCGCCCGCGGCGTTTCCAGAGCGCCACACCGACCTCCTCCTCGAGTTTCCGGATGGTGTGAGAGAGCGCCGACTGGGTAAGGAAGAGCTCTTCGGCCGCCCGGGTGAGCGTACCGTGCCGCGCGAGCGCGGAGATAATGGATAGATGTGCCCGTTCGATCATCATCCTTATCATGAGCCATGTTCATGAAAACATCAATAAATATCATTGTACATCATGATCGGATCTCCGATACCCTTTGACCGTGCACCGGAGATATTCCGGCAACGGAGGCTGACTATGACGCATAATCTCGGTTACCCACGAATCGGAAACAAAAGGCAGCTGAAGTTCGCGCTCGAGAAGTACTGGCGCGGGGAGATTTCGGAGGATGAGCTGTCCCGGCGCGCCGCGGCGGTGCGTGCGGCGAACTGGAGCACTCAGCTCGAGGCGGGAATCGATCTGATCCCGGTCGGCGACTTCTCGCTCTACGATCACGTACTCGATATGAGTGTTACCCTCGGACACGTTCCCTCCCGTTTTGCCGGTGACGACGCCTCGCCGCTCGACCGCTACTTTCGAATGGCGCGCGGGCGATCGCAACACGGCGATCCGGTGCAGGCGCTCGAGATGACGAAGTGGTTCGACACGAACTACCACTACCTCGTTCCCGAGCTCGAGAGCTCGACGACGTTCGCGCTCGACTCGACGCGCCTGCTCGAGCAGATCGATGAGGCTCGAGCGGTGATCGCGGGGTACACGCAGAGTGCCGGGCCGGGCGCGGCCGGCCGTACGCCGGGCGCCGAAGGTGGGACCACTGCCGCGAGCGATGCGCGAAGCACCCGGCGCTTCGCCGCGGCAGGTGGCGACGAAACTCCCGCCCGATGCCCTGAGGTGAAGCCGGTCATTCTCGGACCGGTGAGTTATCTCTACCTCGCGAAAGCGAAGGGGCCCGGAGTCGACAAGCTCTCGTTCCTCGCTCCGATTCTCGCCGAGTATCGTAAGCTTCTCGCTCTGCTCGACGAGAAGGCGATCGAGTGGGTGCAGATAGATGAGCCGATTCTCGCACTCGATCTCGGTCGAGAGTGGCGCGGGGCGATCCGCCTTGCATACGAGGTGCTGAAATCCGCCGGCTCGAAGGTGCTGCCGGCAACGTACTTCGGTGAGCTGCGCGAGAATCTGGACAGCGTCCTATCGCTCGCAGCGTCCGGAGTGCATATCGATGCGGTCCGCGGCGCGAACGAGCTCGAGCGTGTGTTCGCCGAGTACCCGCGTGAGAAGGTACTCTCGGTCGGAGCGATCGACGGGCGCAACGTCTGGAAGTCCGACCTGAGCGCGGTCACACATCGGCTGGAGAGCGAATACGAGCGTCGCGGCGACCGGCTCTGGATCGCCCCGTCGTGCTCACTGCTGCACGTCCCGGTCGATCTCGAGCTGGAGACCGATCTCGATCCGGAAATCGCCGACTGGCTTGCATTCGCCCGACAGAAGCTCGCGGAGGTGAGGACGGTGGCGAACGCGCTCTCGAACGGTCGTCGCTCGGTTGCCGGCGAGCTTGCCGCCAACCGGCGCGCACTCGAAAGCCGGCACACCTCCAACCGAATCGGCGCACCTGCGGTCGCGGAGCGCGTTCGGTCGATCTCGCCGTCGATGCTCAGGCGGCACGCGCCGTACTCCGAACGCCGACGCGTGCAGCGCGAGCAGTTGGAGCTGCCCGACTTCCCCACGACCACGATCGGCTCGTTTCCGCAGACGAAGGAGATCCGCGCAGCTCGTCGCGCCCATCGGAAGGGCGAGATGACGCCCGAACGGTACACCGAGTTCCTCCGAGGGCAGATTGCCCATGTGATCGGGAAACAGGAAGAGATCGGACTGGACATGATCGTTCACGGTGAGGCGGAGCGCAACGACATGGTCGAGTACTTCGGCGAGCAGCTCTGCGGTTACGCCTTCACCGGCCACGGCTGGGTGCAGTCGTTCGGCAGCCGCTGCGTGAAGCCACCGATCATCTACGGCGATGTCTCCCGCCCCGAACCGATGACCGTCGAATGGATCACCTATGCTCAGTCGCTCACCGATCGGCCGGTCAAGGGAATGCTCACCGGCCCGATTACGATGATGCAGTGGGCGTTCGTGCGCGACGACCAGCCGCGCAGCACTACCGCGCTTCAGGTTGCGCTCGCGCTGCGGGACGAAGTGATCGACCTCGAGCGGGCCGGTATTCGCGCGATTCAGGTCGACGAGCCGGCGCTTCGCGAAGGACTACCGTTACGCCGAAGCGACTGGGAACCGTACCTCGCGTACGCTACCGAGGCGTTTCGCGTGGCGACCGCCGGGGTCAAAGACGCGACACAGATACATACGCACATGTGTTATGCGGAGTTCAACGACATTATCGAGTCGATCGCACTGCTCGACTCCGATGTCGTAACCATCGAGACATCGCGTTCGGACATGGAGCTGCTCGATGCGTTCATCGACTTCGAGTATCCGAACGAGATCGGACCCGGCGTCTACGATATCCACAGTCCGAATGTGCCGGAAGTGGAAGATATGGTCAGGTTGATGGAACTCGCCGCCGCCCGGATACCCGCCGAGCGGCTGTGGGTGAACCCCGACTGCGGACTGAAAACGCGCACGTGGGAGGAGGTCGTTCCGTCGCTGCGGAATATGGTGGAGGCGGCTCGACGGCTGCGTTCCGGTTTCGCCCGACGAGGGGCGGCATAGGGCCGACCCGTGCGCCGCCGGGCGTGGCGGCCGGCGGTGAAGCGCGGGGCAGCCGCCGCCGGCTACTGCTCGAAGTGGTCGGGGAAATCGGGGTTCGCGTCGGTAATCACCGGGACGCTGCGCCGGTTGATTTCGGCGATGTACGGATATACCACCTGCATCGCCTGCCATGTGTCGCCGGTTATCACCCTGAGGCCCGAAAGGCCGCGATTGCGGATCCGCTTGTCAATGGTGTCGGCGTCGAACCCGGCGATGTCGGGGCCGTTGCTCGCGACGGTGATCGACCAGAGCGTGGCGTACATTTGAACGAAGGTGTAGGCGCTGCGAACGACCGGAAAGGCGGAGCCGAGCGTCCGGCGGATGCACTGGTAGGCGAGCGGCCGGGCAACGGGACTCTCCGAGTGCATCGTGAAAAGCCCGTTGTTCGGATCGAGCCGGTCTCGGATCATCTCGAAGAACTCTCTTGTGTAGAGCATCTTCGATGGGCCGAACGGATCGGTCATGTCCATGATCGCCACATCCCAAACCGTTTCCGACTCTTCGACGAATGCACGCCCGTCGGTTATCCGGATGTGCACGCGCGGGTCGTCGAAGGCGCCGTGGTTTACATCCGGCAGGTACCGGCGTGAAAACTCGACCACGTCCCGGTCGAGCTCGGCGAAGTCGACGTGCTCCACACTCGGGTGGCGCAACACCTCACGAAGTATCCCACCGTCGCCGCCGCCGATGACCAGTACACGTCGCGGCTGCGGATGGCTGAGCATGGGGTAGTGTACCATCGGCTCGTGGTACTGCCATTCGACCCGCTGCGCGGTCTGGGTAATCGAATCGAGCAGCAGCACATTGCCCATCTCGTCGGTTTCGACGAGCTCGACTTCCTGGTACTCGCTTTCGCCTTTCTGGAGCGTCCGGTTGATCGTGTAGAAGTAGCCGTGGTTGTCGTTCAACCACTCGTAGAAGATTCGCTTCTCCTGGTTTTTCGCCATTCTGCGCTCCTACAACCGGTGGCACTCGAAAATCTCGGTGATTTCGTTGTGCAGCATTTTCCGAACCTGCCGGCTCGCCGCGCCTTTCATCTCCTTCGCCTCCGGACCGAAGAGGTACTCCTG
>PUOG01000108.1 GCA_003552745.1 Spirochaetaceae bacterium | reverse complement strand
CACACCACCGGCCGTTTTCGTGAATGCCGTGGCACGATATACTACGGCCGAAAATGGACTCGCGATTGTCGCCACGGCCATATTATAGAGCGAATTCTTCGCAGTCAATCGCGAGAGGCGTTGCAATCTCTCTGGCGGTGGCATCGGCGGCAATTCTGCTGTTTTCTAATCCGGCTGCTCTCTCGGCGCAGCACCTCGCACTCGAGCTGCTTCTCGAACGTGGGCACTTCTCCGAAGCGATCATACACCTGGAATCGCTCGACGACACCAACTCGTCGACGTGGATATCGGCGGCAAACACGATCAACAAAACGCGAGGGTCGCTTCCGAGATGGCAGCAGGAGCACCTGCTACGGCTCGCACTCGAGAACGTACTCGAATTGAGAGAGTCCGCCGCGGAACCCGACAACGAAATGACGGACCACCTCGCGGAGCTCGAGCCGATTCTGCTGCAGGTCAGCGCGTTCGAGAGCCCGCAACTGCGGCGGACCATCTTCGAGCTCGGAGCCGAGATCGCCGAAGGCGGCGCATGGCGAAGCGAACTGCAACGCCGGGGAGAACAGCTTGTCGACGAGCTCGAGAGGTCGGGAGGCCGCCCCGGGGCGGACGTTGTCGAAGAGAGTCTCGCGCTGCTGCGAGCTCTCGCGGCAACCGGCGAGTCGCGCCTTACGACGCTCGTAGAACGCATCAGGCGGGAAAGCAGGGTGCGCGCTATCGTCGAATCTGCACGCGAGGCGACTGACGCACTACGAGAGGGGCGATAGCGACGCACGCGTTGCGCCTTTGACCTTCATCCGTCGCCCGGCTATTATTCGGCTCCATGAGAGGCGATCTGGTACTCGTCTGTACGCGGAGCATGAGAGATTACCTCGACCGCGTCGCCTACCAGCTGAAGACCTTTCCGGATTTCCATTCGATCGTCGACGTGAACGACTTCGTCGGCAAACTTCGTACCGTTAACTTCGCCGACGGTGAAATGGAAGTTGAAGTCCACACTTCGTTACGCGGAAAGGATGTATTTCTTCTCGCTACGGCGGCTCGAAACGACGCCGATTTGTCGGTTTCCGAGGCAAAACTCGAGCTCTACCACGCGATTGACTCACTGCGCCGGGCGCAGGCCGGGCGTATCACGCTCGTAGAGCCGTACTGCAGCTGCGCGCGGAGCGATCGTACGACCCGTCGCAACTCGGTCGCATTCTGGATGCACTACAAGACGCTTACCGCACTCGGGCTCGATCATATCGTCACCTACCAACTCCACAGCGACAAGTCACGCACGGCCGTTGATCCCACCGTGTGCTCGATTGACGATATTCCCGCTGTGGCGCTGTTGGAGGAGTACATCAGCGACAACTTCATCAAGAACATGGATTGCCTCGAGAACCAGGTACGCAGCGACTGGCTCTTCTGCTCGGTGGACGCCGGTGGAGAAGGTGTTGCCCGCCGCTTCGCTCAGGCGTTCGGCACGAAACTGATGATCGCGCACAAGACGCGTGACTATCACACGGCGAATACGGTCGAGCGAATCAACATACTGACCGACACGCCGATCGAAGGCAAAGAAGTGTGGATCGTCGACGACATGATCGACACCGGAGGCTCCGTCGACGCTCTCGCTCACGAGCTCAAGCGCAGGGGAGTCGGGCGCATCAGCATTGCTGTTGTTCACCCCGTGTTCAGCGGTAAGGCGATCGAACGATTGCAGAAGTTGCATTCGGAGGCAATCCTCGATCGTGTTGTAGTGCTCGACACGGTCACCTGCACGCAGGAGCTCCGTGATCAAATGCCGTTTCTCCACGTCGTCTCGAGTGCTCGGCTCACCGCGGAGATCATCATGCGTATGCACGAGGAGAAGTCGCTCTCTCCGTTCTTCGAAAAGTTCGATGCATGGGACTATCTCGGATCGCTAAAACTCTTTCTGTGAATCGAGAAGGATGGTTACCGGACCATCACCTATGATTTCCACCTGCATCTTCGCTCCGAACACACCGGTTTCGACCGTCAACCCTTCGCCGCGAAGGTTGTCGCAGACTGCGTCGAAGAGCGTTTCGGCTGTCTCCGGCGGCGCGGCACCGTTGTAGCTCGGCCGCCGCCCTTTCCGTGCATCTCCGTGAAGCGTGAACTGCGATATGCAGAGAACTGCTCCTCCGCTTTCGATGATGCTTCTGTTCAGTTTACCGGAGTCGTCATTAAAGATACGCAGCGAAGCGATTTTCGAAGCGATATACCGGACATCGCTCTCGGTGTCGTCGCGGTTCACACCCACGAGCACCACGAGACCTTCGCCGATGCGGCCGCTCACTGCACCGTCGACCGACACGGAGGCCCTCAATACCCGCTGTACTACCGCTCTCACCTACGACATCTCCATCGCCACTCGCTTACTCGGGCTCGGCTACGAGCCTTCGGCCGGTCCGAGGATGCGAGCGCTGACGCCGCGCAACTGAATCGAATCATCATCGACACGTTCCACGCGTGCGAGTAGCTCGATCGCGTATCTCGAATCGACGCGTACAGCGAAATCGAATCGCGCGGGAACAATGCCGTCTAGCTGTCTCCCATCCTCATACCCCACGAGGAAATCGAAGAGAATCCGGTCGTCGGAAATGTCGATATTACTCGCCCGACCGCGCCACCGCACGTAGCTTCCCTCATAGAGATACGGATCGGCGACCACTTCATCGTATGAGAAACCGTCGCGAAAATCGGCGAAACTCGGCGTATTGAGATAACTCTGGAGCGTTCTCGCCCGCTCTTTCAACCTGGTCGAGGCGTTCGAGTGCACTATACGATTGATCTCCCGATTCGCCAGATTGTCGCGCTCTTCGAGGAAGTAGTCGCGAATATCAACGAACGTCTGCTCGATCTGCGACTCGCTGAGTTCGTAGCGGACATCCGAGTCCGGGTCTACGCTCGTAATACGGTCACCCGATTCGACCTCGGCGTATTCCACCCCTTCGCGATGCGGCAGATCGCTCTCCCCACGTAGCAGATCGCCGGCGGATCCAAGTAGCGCCGGAGCAAAAACAGGGATTATTACCACGCCAACGACAATAATTGCGCCGATGAGCGCGAGTTTCCGCCACGCCACCGGACGACGAATGTCCGGAAAAAGTGTGGCGAGACGATCGGAATCACGGTAGCGCAGCACCTCGTCGCTTTGAGGACCGTGTCGAAGAACACTCAGACCTCGCTGGGCCATACGGTTGTCCGGATCCTCGTCGAGGATCTCCAGCCAGAGTTGAAGTGCAGCTTCGGTGTCTCTGCGTTTCAGGTGACATGCGGCGAGCGCAAGGCGCGGAGCGATCGCGTCGGAGTCTATCTGCGTGCATCGCATCAAGTAGGAGTGAGCCCCTCCTACATCACCGGTGTGCAGGCAGGCCAACCCGAGCACATGGTAGAAATCACTGTTCTCGCGGTACATGAACACCTGTGGCTCGAGAAGTGCGATTACCTTCGCGTACTCTTTCGCGCGATACAGACGATACGCTTTCTCAAGGGGCGTCTCTTTCTTTTTCATCGCACCATCACACCCGATACCGCGCTATCCGCTAAAGTCTATCACGTTCCCGGCGCAGGCGTTCAATGGTTTCTCGAAGTTCCTCCAGCTCACCGGGTTCCGCGCGTCGTTGCCCGTCCGAAATCTCCCGGAGTTGCTCGAGTGCGTTGCGCAGCTCACGCGCGATCTCCGTTGAATCGGTCACTTCAGGATCGGCATCTTCCGGTTCCTCGGTCGGAATAACGGGAGACGGTGTAACCGGAGAAACGACCTCCGGTTCGCGTGCGGAAGGTCGGTCGGGATCGTCGACCGCTTCTTCACGCTCCTCACGTGCCACGCGAACTTCGTCGATTCCCGCACTGAACCATGTCTCGATTGTGTGCGTATCTCCCGGTTGGAGCTCCGTACGGTCGTACACTACGTGAAGTGCGCTGTCTTGGACCGAGAACGGCGGAAGACTGAAACCTCGCTCTCGCCCCGTTGAGTATGTCCATCCGGCATCCGAGAGTCTTTGGCGGTTTGCGACCGCAACCTTCGAAGGTTGCGTCCCCCGATCGAGCCGAAGTGCAAAGACACCGTCCGGTCCTTTACTGATTACCGCCGCGTCGTCCGGAGTGAAGTTGCGTTCGGCGGTGACTACGTGACCGCTTCCGGTTTCGAAGTGAGTCTCCGAATGCTCGCCGAACCACGTATCGATCAAATATCGTACGCCGACCGACCGGCTGCGCGGCCCCTGATTCGAGATCTGCATACGCAAAGCGAAGTCGCCTTCGGCGTAGTCTTCGTGCGATACGAACGAAAGATCGATTTCGACTTCTTGTACTCGCCAACGCACCGTGAACGACGTGTCGTCCTCGATCACTTCCCCGCGCACCGAGGGCGATCCATCCGAAAGTGATTCAACCGTGTTCCCGATACGAACATATACCGCACTCGAATCGATAGAAACCGGCGACCACAGCGGTATCGGTCGCTCGTCGTCGAGCAGACTCACGCGAGGTAAACCGAGTGTTCCGTCGGTTTCGATCGCGAATTGGCCGATCTCGGTGCGCGGATGCGCACCCTCGGTGCGCGGATGCGCACTCAATATGCCCGGCAACAGGGCGAGCAGGAGCACCACAAGCAACCGTCTTGTACTACCTACAGTCATGGCTACCGACCTTCCGGCTCTTCGAGCGACTCGAGAAGCTCAACCGCTTCCTCGCGCAGCCGCACCGCCTCGAGCCGCTCTTCGAGCTGACGCTCGCGCTCTTGTAAATCGTCCGCTTCCACACGCTGCTCCGGGTCGTCCTCCAGCTCTCTCAGTTGCCTCCGATATCCGTCGACAGCCTGGTGGTACTCGCGCTCCCGCTGCCGTAGTTCCGCCGCAAGGCGCAGCTGCTCTTCATTACTCCAGCGCAAAAGCTCGAGCAGTTCGCGCTCGCGACGGCTCAAGTCGATAAGCTCCAACCGGTATCGTGCTGCTTCCACACGAAAACTGCGGGGATGGTCGACGACGACCGTCTGAAAAAGTTCCCTCGCCTCGTCGTAGCGTCCGAGCGACATGAGGCTTTCGCCGCTCCAGTAGAATGCATTCCCGGCGTAGTCGGAGCCGGGCGACTCTTCGAGAAACCGGTCGAATCGGCGCAAGGCGGCCTCATAGTCATTATCGAGAAATGCCGCCCGTCCTCGATGATACGCAGCGGCCTCGGCGTATTCGTGATCGGGATACTCGGCAATGAAACGCTCGAAACGCGCGTCCGCGGCATCGAATCGCTCGGCGGCCATGAAGGAGCGCCCACTCCAATAGAGCGCGTCACGGGAGAACTCCGTATCCTCCTCTACGAGCGAGTCGAATAACTCGGCCGCCGCCTCATACTCACCGTCACCAAACGCATCGATCGCACTCTCGAAGCGTTCTCGCGGTGAATCCGCCGCCACCGTGACGGCGGCGATCAGAAGCAGCAGGCCGATTGTACCGATTTTCCGCATGACGCACATCTCCTCAGTATCAAGTGTCGTCACCAGTCGGCGATGAATCAAGCGATGCGGTGCGAAGCTGCGCTACCGCTCGTTCCATATCGGAAGCACCGAACACGGCACTTCCGGCGACGAGAACGTCGAAACCTGCATGCCGACAGCGCGCGGCGGTTTCCGGACTTACTCCACCGTCGGCTTCAATGAGAAAGGAGGCTCCCGCTTTCGATCGCTCTTCACACAGTTCTTCCACCTTGCGGAGACACCCTTCGATAAGTGTTTGCCCGCCGAATCCAGGGTTAACGGTCATCACAAGAGCGAGATCGATGTCCGAGAGAATACACGACAGCGCGTCGATCGGCGTCGACGGTACGATCGCTACCCCCGGTCGACATCCGGCGTTGCGTATGCGCTGGATTAACCGGTGGATATGCGTCTCCGCCTCTGCGTGGAAGGTCAGGTAGTCCGCGCCCGCATCAATGTACTTCTCCAGCAACTCACCCGGATTATCTACCATCAGATGTACATCGAGCGGCAGCTCGGTGAGCTTGCGGATGTCGGCGACCATCTTGGGTCCGAAGGTCAGGTTCGGCACAAAATGACCATCCATTACGTCGAGATGTATCCAGTCGGCGCCTGCCTGCTCTGCCGCCTCGATTGCAGATCCGATACGTGCAAAGTCGGCGGCGAGAATGCTTGGAGCGATGAGGGTGCGTACAGAACTCATAAATGCCATAATAGACCGTGAATAGAAGCCACGGAAAGGCGTGGAGCCGCTACGTTACGTTGACGAAGCGGTGTGCATTGATATAATTGGAAAACACCGGTTGAAAAATAGAGGTTTATGGCCGCGCATGACACGATCCCTCAGGGTGACTCACTCAATGAACTTCTGGATCGCGCTCACGAGGATCTCGTCGCACACCGCACCGATTCGGCGATTGAGCACCTCGAACATGCGTTGGCGCTGGACTTCGATCATCCGGATGTAGCGACGACTCTGAAATACGCCAACTTCTGGAAGGAACGGGAGGCGCTTCTCCAACAGATCGGCAGCGAGTTTGAGCAGGGTGAGTACCTGCTGTCGCAATGGAAGACATTCAGCAGATTCGTTGAGCGTGTAGGAACAGCCTCGGAGCCATGGATGGCTTCGATACGGGCACATGTATTCGGGATGGCCAGGGAGCGGTTCGAGTCGTTGCTTGACAGCTCCGGTGGGGCCGACGCCGAACTGTTGCTTCGGATAGGGCGTTGCCACAAGGCCCTCGGTCACTACGACATAGCCCGGCAGAGGCTCGAGCAGGCCGGCACACACCGTCGTGACGATGCTGCTATTCTTGCAGAGTTGGCCGACTGCTACGCGCTGATAAACGAAACCCAAAAGGCGAAAGCGTTCTTTCGCGAGGCCTTTTTCATATCGCCGAGTCGTATCGATCTTGATTCACTCGAATCGCCGTTGATTCGACGGTTAATCGACAGGGTCCGTGATGAGGGCTATGAACAGCCCGTGCTCGCTGAATGGATACCGATCTATGGGGTTGTTTACGGAGTATTTTCGGTGAAACGGGAGTTACGATCGATCGAGTATGGTAAACTACGTCAGAGTATCTACGCGCTCGAACGAGAAGTACATGAACACAGCGAAATCGACAGCGCGAAGAAGGCCAGGCTCATTAACCGGTACTTCTGGCTTATCGATCACTATGTGAACACCGGCGAAGAGCGCAGCAAGATTGACGAAGTTCGCCTCAAGATTCGACAGTTAAGCTTGAAGGCATACGAGGCCTTCACCCATTGATACGAAGGATAGAAATAGTATGAGTACTGCGGATACGACACAGCGAGGAAACACCGGGACGACGAATGAGTTGACGAATCGCGTCACCGAGCTGCTTAACGAGGAGAAGTGGACGCGCGCAACACTGAAGAATTATACCGTCGCCAACTTCCAGGAGCTCGACAAGCTTCTCGTCGAAATCAGTTCAAACGAGCTCGAGGACGACATTCTCTCTCTCTGTAACGAGCATCTGCAACACACGAAAAACAGTCTGATCGCGCTCTATCTCTCCGGTTTGATTCGTATTTCCCGACAGACGGTAGACGACAGCAATCTTGTCTCACTGATCGAGATCTTCAAGGATAACCACAAGTGGCGCATTGTGAGCTATCTCTGCGAACGCATTCTTTCGTTTGGAGAGAACCGATTTGCGCTGCGCACCCTCGCGGAAGCGTACGACAACGAGAATCAGATCGACAAACGCTACGAAGTGTGGGAGCGGTTGATCCGCGTAGATTTTGATGAAGCCGACATCGTGAAACAACTCGCCGAATACAAGGAAGCGAACGATCAGCGCGAGGAAGCGGTCAACTACTACAAGAAAGCGCTACACCGCTACATCAACAAAAAGTCGTTCAGCGCGATAAAGGAAATCTGGCATAAGCTCATCAAACAGTGTCCGAGCGAGACGGAGTTCTTCTATCACGCTGAGCGAAAGATAGCGAAGCAGATAAGCGAAGAGCGTGCCGTCCAGCT